>JAZQSP010000101.1:0-18083 GCA_045630205.1 Faecalimonas sp.
ACCAGAAGGGAGATTTTGAATAATGGCTGATATTATTTTAAGAACAGAAAATCTCGGTATTTCCTTCGGTGGTCTGAAAGCGGTTCAAGATGTAAACATTGAGATTCGAAAAAAACAATTGTATGGTTTGGTAGGACCGAATGGGGCAGGAAAAACAACTGTTTTTAACATGCTTACAGGAGTGTATCGTCCTACAACTGGACAAATATATTTAGATGGTGAAAATATCACCGGCAAAAATCAGGAGATTATCAATCATAAGGGGATAGCCCGTACGTTTCAGAATATTCGTCTTTTCAACAACATGACGGTAATTCGTAACGTATTGGTTGGATTACATAATCAACCGGAATTTAAGTGCAGCATGATAGAGAGTATGTTCCGTCTGCCTAGACATTTCCAGTGTGAAAAGGCAATGCGTGAAAAGGCAAAAACCATTTTACGCGTAGTTGGTCTGGAAGAAGAGAGAAATATACTGTCTTGCAATCTTCCGTATGGAAAACAGCGTAAGCTTGAGATTGCACGTGCGCTTGCAACGAATCCAAAACTGCTTCTGTTGGATGAACCGGCTGCCGGTATGAATCCACATGAAACAGAAGACCTTATGAATATTATTACTCGCATCAGAGATGAGTATGATATGACAATTCTTCTGATTGAGCATGACATGAAATTTGTATCCGGACTTTGTGATGAGGTGACAGTACTTAACTTCGGTACGGTTCTCGCACAGGGAGATACAAAAACAGCTTTAAATGACCCAGAGGTCATAAAGGCCTATATTGGAGGTTAGAGATGGCATTATTAGAGGTAAAAGATCTTCAGGTATATTACGGTGTAATTCAGGCGTTAAAAGGAATTAGTTTTGAGGTAAATGAAGGCGAAATCGTCACGTTAATCGGTGCCAATGGTGCAGGAAAAACTACGACGATGCAAAGTATTATCGGACTCATTCCTTCCAGCCACGGAACCGTTATGTTTGATGGACAGGACATTACGAAAGTGCCATGTCACAAAATCGTTCATGCTGGTCTTACACAGGTTCCGGAAGGAAGAAGAATCTTTCAAGAGCTGACTGTGTATGAGAATCTGCTCATGGGTGGATTTTCACAGAAAGACCAGGCTTTGTTAAAGAAGGATATTGAGAATATTTATGAACGTTTTCCTAGACTTGCAGAGAGAAAGAACCAAATTGCAGGAACGCTTTCCGGTGGTGAGCAGCAGATGCTGGCAATCGGAAGAGCTATGATGAGCCGTCCGAAGTTACTCTTGTTGGATGAACCGTCTATGGGACTGTCACCACTTTTGGTTGACCAGGTGTTTGAGATTATCAAGCAGTTGCGTGATGATGGAACTACTATTCTTTTGGTAGAACAGAACGCCGGTAAATCCCTTGCAATATCAGATAGAGCGTATGTGCTCGAACTTGGTGAAATTGTTCTCAGCGGAACAGGTGCTGAGTTGGCTGCAAGTGACGAGGTTAAAAAGGCATACCTTGGAGGCTAAAGAGTATTAGATATGTAATAATCCAAGAGTGAGATACCATAATGTGTATCTCACTCTTTTTGTGTGCAGATTGTGCCAATTTTAACACCGATAGTGCTATTGATTCACAAAAATGTAAATGCTAAAATCTTATTAGGAACAGTATTTTTTTTGAAAGAAAGGTGAGAACATGAAGTGTATTATTAATGGTCGAATTGTGTTACCGGATAGTATTGTTACCGGGATGGCACTTGTTTTTGATGAGACAATCAAAGCAATCCTTCCACAGAGCGAGATTAAAGCAGAAGAATATGACGTAATTGATGCCAAAGGAAATCTTGTGGCACCGGGACTTGTTGATATTCATATTCACGGTTATCTTGGCGAGGACGCATCGGATGGAAGTGCAGAAGGACTGAAGGTGATGGCAGCAGGAATTGCGAAGAATGGTGTTACATCATGGTGCCCGACTACAATGACTATTGCAAAAGAGGATATTGTGAAAGCATTTGATACAGCAAGAGCAGTGAAGGCAGAAAAGGAATGCTATGGAGCAAAGATTCTTGGTGTGCACAGTGAGGGACCATTTATCAACCCTTCAAAGAAGGGCGCTCAGCCGGGAGAATACATTTTGCCACCGGATGGTAACTTTATTGTAGAACATGCAGATATTTTGAAGTTGTTTACGGTTGCTCCGGAGATGGAAGGTGCCAAAGAATGTATTGAGACTGTATACAAGGATGGTAGAGTGTTGGCATCAATGGGACATACAGGTGCTACATTTGAAGAGGCAAATGCAGGAATTGAAGCGGGAGTACGCCACACAACGCATTTATTCAATGCGATGACGGCACTGCAGCATCGCAATCCGGGTGTTGTCGGAGCGGCACTTTCTGATGAGAGAGTAAGTTGTGAACTGATTGCAGATACGTTTCATGTGAATCCGGGATTATATAGATTGATTGCAAAGGCAAAGGGAGATAAACTGTGTCTGATTACGGACTGCATGCGTGCAGGAGGTATGGAAGATGGTGATTACACGTTGGGCGGACAGCATGTAATTAAAACAGGTATCCAGTGCCTGCTTGAAGACGGAACAATTGCGGGAAGTGTATTGAAACTGAACGAAGCAGTGAGAAACCTGAGAGATTATACAGACTTATCGCTTGCGGAGGTGTTCGCATGTGCAAGTCTTAATCCGGCGAAAGCAATCGGTGAAGACGATAAGGTTGGTTCATTGGAAGTAGGAAAATGTGCGGATATCATCATATGTGACGATGACATAAATGTGTTGACCACAATTATTGATGGTGCCGTATTTGAATCATAAGTGTGAGAGGAGAATGAAGAGATGATAAAAGCGATTCTTGACCCAGGCTATCAACCAATGGCGAAGGTTGTGGCAGAATATAAGGAAAACGTAAACCAAGCGGGCGGAGTTCCGATGGTAATTGCAGTAGAAAGAAACAAGGGATATATTTCTACATATAAAATGGATATTTACGCTGATGGCACAGGACATGATGAAGAAAACTATGGGATTGCTGAGCGTATCGTAAAGACATTGTTGTGGCTTTACGGCGGATATAAAGTGACAATTGCAGGTTCTAAGAAAATATACGAAGGCTTGGCAGCTGCTTACCAAAAAGGTGGCGCGAGAGAGTTTGATGCGAACTTCATGTCACGCGTGTATGAGAAGCCTTTTGAAGTTCTTTATGTAGAAAACGCAGAGGATGCTCCGAAGGAATACCAGGCAGCAGACCCAGTGGGACGCCATTTGGACGGATGCCGTATTGGTTTTGATGCGGGCGGAAGTGACCGTAAGGTAAGTGCTGTAATCGATGGGGAAACAGTATATTCTGAGGAAGTTGTATGGTTCCCTAAGTTGCAGTCTGATCCGGAGTATCACTACCAAGGCATCTTAGAGGCGATGAAGACAGCAGCTTCTCACATGCCGAGAGTAGATGCAATCGGTGTATCTTCAGCAGGTGTGTATATTGATAATAAAATCATGGTTGCTTCGTTGTTCCTCAAAGTATCTGATGAAGACTTTGAGAAAAAGGTAAAAACCATGTATCTGGATATTGCAAAAGAAATCGGAGATGTTCCGGTGGAAGTTGCAAATGACGGAGATGTTACAGCACTTGCAGGTGCAATGGACCTCAATGATAACAATGTACTTGGTGTAGCGATGGGAACAAGCGAAGCAGTAGGGTATGTAGATTCCGAAGGAAATATTACGGGTTGGCTCAACGAACTTGCATTTGTTCCGGTAGACTACAACAAAGATGCAATGGTAGACGAGTGGAGTGGTGACTACGGCTGTGGTGTAAAATATTTCTCACAGGACAGTGTTATCAAGCTTGCTCCGGCAGCAGGAATCGAACTGGATGAAGCGTTATCTCCGGCTGAAAAACTGAAAGTGGTACAGAAGTTGATGGCAGAGGGTGACGAAAGAGCAGCAAAGATTTACGATACCATCGGTGTATACTTTGGAAATACAATTGCATACTATGCAATGTTCTATGATATTAAACACGTCATTATTATGGGACGTGTGACAAGTGGTGAGGGCGGAACGATTCTTCTTGCGCGTGCAAAAGAAGTTTTGGAAAAAGAATATCCAGAACTTGCCAAAACAATCGAATTACATATTCCGGATGAGAAGAGCCGTCGTGTAGGTCAGTCAGTGGCTGCGGCGAGCCTTCCAAAAATATAAACCCAGTAAAAAGCAACAACAACCGTGCCTCGCACGGTTGTTGTTGTGTTTATTGATATTGTTCTGAAAATTCTTTTAATGCTTTGAAATATCCGTCGTTATCTAAGAGATAACTCATTCCGTGTCCGGCATTTGCGACGGTAAACAGCTTCTTTGGTGCAATGCAGGCTTCGTAGTTTGCTCGGCTCATGTCGCATGGCACAAAGTCATCTGTCTCTCCGTGAATAAAAATGATAGGAATCCGGCAGTTCTTCATTGCTTCGATTGGTGAGCTTTCTTCCAAATCGAAGTGACCGTAAAGCCGTGCGCCGAGTTTGATAAAAGGATATAACAGTTTTGGCGGTAAATGCATTTCGCTCACCACTTTTGTGATAATCTCTTTTGCCGATGTGAACCCGCAATCGGCCAGAGCACTGACTACATTCGGAGGGAGGTCAAGAGCAGAGGCCATCATAACCGTAGAAGCCCCCATTGAGATTCCGGTCAGAATAATTTTCACATCTTTGCCGAAATGTTCTACCAGGAAGTTTACCCATGCTAAACAGTCACGACTTTCATTGATGCCGAAACTGATGACATTTCCCTCACTAAAGCCACTGGTTCTCTGGTCAACAATGAGTACGCTTCTTCCGAGTGAAAAACAACGTTGTACGGCCCCGCTCAGATCTCGCTCTGCATTGCCACGATATCCGTGAAACATCAGCTCAATCGGCGCATCCGGCGTGTGTTCGAAGTATTTTCCTGACAATTTTAATCCGTCAAAGGAAGTGATTGTAAAACGTTCCTGCGGGAACGTGCGAGTTTCCTTTGTCCACGCAATCATCTGCTCATGATATGGTTCATATATCTTCCCTTTTGGAAGATCAAATTCCTCGTTGCTTTTCGACTTTTTCTTTGGAACGTAAAATGCCATGCGAAAGCAGATATAGGAAGTTACCAAGGTAAGTATGGTTCCAAGCATTAATAAAAATAATAAAACATAAAAGATTTTCATTTTTCGTTCTCCGTTGATTTATTGGGGTATTATACTCTTTTTGAAAATATAATTCAAGTTTTGGAAGGGGGAATTTGTTGTTTCTTCCAGTCGAGTGTGTTATACTTTTTATAATTTCCAAAAAAGGGGGAAGTATGAATGCAAACATATCAAAAACCAAATTTTTTCAGAAGAAGAAATCATAATAAAAAAATGTTTATCATAGTAGCAATCATAATCGTAGCGGTTCTTGCGACAGTAATCACTCTGCTTGCTGTTAGCGCAGGTAAAAAGAAAACATCTTCTGAGAAGGAGAATGAAAAAGATAAGGTTGTCTACGATACCAACGTGACAGGAGATGCGGAGCAGGACCCTGAAAATGTCGAGACTGAGGAAGAAGACGGTCAGAGTGTTGATGCACGGGATTTGGCGGAGGAAAGAGGTCGAAGCAACGGAATTGACGTTTCCAAATGGCAGGGCAAGATAGACTGGCAGAAGGTAAAAAACAGTGGGATTGAGTTTGCATTGATTCGTATCGGTTATCGCGGCGAGAACGGTATTGTATATAAGGATGACAATGCAGATTACAATATTCAGCAGGCACAGAAGGCAGGTGTGTTAGTCGGAGTTTATTTCTTCTCGACAGCAGTGAGTGAGGCTGAGGCGAAGGAAGAAGCGGAGTGGACTTTGCAGGCAATCGAGGGCTACAAGATATCGTATCCGGTTGTGTATGACTGTGAAGGCTATAAGAATTCCATGAGCAGAATGTTTGATTTATCTGCAGAGGAGCGAACAGTCAATGCGATTGCCTTTTTAGAGATTGTGAAGGAAGCGGGCTATGATGCCATGTTCTACGGGGCACTTGGTGAAATTCAAGATGAGACGTATTGGGATATTGAGAAAATTGAAAAGCGATATAAAATCTGGGTGGCACAGTACTCCGGAGCTATCTATCCGCAGAAGGACAAACCGGATTACGGGGGAAAGACCTCCGCTTGGCAGTACACGAATAAAGGTCGTGTAGACGGGGTTTCCGGAAATGTGGACATGGTTGTATGCTATTTTAAGAAAAAGGAAACAACAGCGAAAAATCCATCAGCAGAACCATCAGTGGCAAAAGCACCTCTTACAGATGAAGAGAAATTATATGCAGCTGTTAACGAGCAGGTGACTGCGAAGGAACTGACAAATCTTCGAACTGCAGCTACGACAAAGAGCAATATTGTGGTTGCACTGAAGAATGGAGAGGTAGCAACTAGAATCGGCGTTGGTAAAAACGGGTGGTCAAAACTTCAGTATAATGGTCAGACGGTTTATGCGATAACAAGTTATCTGACAACAGATTTGGAAGCAAAAGAGACCATTCAGACACCGGGACAACAGAAGGATATTGTGGCAGGCCATGAGTTTACTCCAAAGAGCGATAGAGTAACGGCGAAGGAATATGTGAACTTACGTGTATTACCGACGACGGAGAGTGAATCGGTTGGAAAACTAAACAGCGGTGAATTTTTGGAGAGAACGGCAGTCAGCAACAAGGGATGGTCGAGACTCGTGTATAATGGTCAGGTAGTCTATGCAGTGACAAGTTATCTCAGCAATGAGGTGGTTGAGCAGACTAAGCCTTCCACACCTCCTGCAAGCAGTGACGGTTATACTTCAGTAAATGAGCAGGTGACGGCTAAGAAAGAGACGAATCTTCGTACGAAACCGACAACGGGAGAAGGATCAGAAGTGGTTCATACACTGCTAAAAGGGGAATATGTAAGAAGAATCGGTGTTCACACGAATGGCTGGTCGAAGTTAGAATACAATGGACAGACGGTATATGCCGTATCATCATATTTAACAACGGAGCAGGTAGAGGCACCACAGCAACCGACAGAATAGAGGATAGAATAGAAAACGGGCTTGGAATTCACTCAAGAATTCCAAGCCCATATTTTTACCCAAAATATTTCTTGTTTTCAAAGTTTGCCTCTGATGTCAATTGAATGTTCAGTTTTTTGAACTGCTTGATATCTACGGAAGATAACATAACAGAGGAATGTGCCTGGCAGCCTCGAAGGTTCGGTATCTGTTCCAAAGCTAACTGCGCATTCTTATCGGTCGCTGCACATATTGAGAGCGCAATCAGAATTTCGTCTGTGTGAAGTCTTGGATTCTTACTTCCGAGACATTCAATTTTTAATTTTTGAATCGGCTCAATAACAGTTGGTGAAATGAGATGCAGTGCATCGTCTAACCCCGCCAAAGTTTTGAGTGCATTGAGCAGCATGGCTGCGGAAGCACCGAGAAGCGGAGTCGTTTTTCCGGTAATAATTGTGCCATCCTCCAGTTCCAATGCAACAGCAGGACTTTTCGTTTCTTTTGCACGCTTCAGTGCTGCATCGACTACCTTACGTTTTGCAATGGTGATATGAGCCTGATTCATAAGAAGCTTAATCTTATATATTTCTTCTTCGTCTGAGGTCCCCTGCGCCAAACCTTTGAGTGCAGAATAGTATCTTCGAATAATCTCCTGATTGGATGCCTCACGGCATACTTCGTCATCGCAAATACAGTTTCCTGCCATATTTACACCCATGTCTGTAGGAGACTTATATGGGTTTTTACCGTAGATTTTTTCAAAGATAGCATCTAAAACAGGGAAGATTTCTACGTCTCGATTGTAATTAACGGTAGTCTCTCCATAAGCTTCCAGGTGGAACGGGTCAATCATATTAACGTCATTAAGGTCTGCAGTTGCAGCTTCGTAGGCAAGATTTACCGGATGCTTTAATGGAATATTCCATATCGGGAAAGTCTCGAACTTGGCATAACCTGCATGAATTCCACGCTTATGTTCGTGATAGAGCTGTGACAGGCAGGTTGCCATCTTGCCGCTTCCCGGTCCCGGAGCAGTAATAATTACAAGCGGTCTTGTGGTCTCAATATAATCATTCTTGCCGTATCCTTCATCACTGACAATCAAAGGAATGTTGGAAGGATATCCTTCTATATTATAATGAGTATATACTTTTATTTTCAATTTTTCCAAACGGGATTTGAATGCATTTGCACTTGGTTGTCCAGAATACTGTGTAATGACAACGCTTCCGACATAGAGACCTTTTTCTTTAAAGGAATCCATAAGTCGCAACACGTCTGTGTCATAAGTAATCCCAAGGTCGCCGCGCACTTTGTTTTTCTCTATATCACCTGCACTGATGACAATAACAATCTCAGCCTGGTCAGATAATTGCATGAGTAATTTCAACTTGCTGTCAGGAGCAAATCCCGGAAGTACTCTGGAAGCATGGTAATCGTCAAATAGTTTTCCGCCAAATTCCAGATACAGCTTATTATCAAACTTGCTGATTCTCTCGCGAATATGTTCCGATTGAAGTTGTAGATATTTTTCATTATCAAATCCGATTTTCATAAATTTGTTCTTCCTTGTCCATCGTTTTCTTTCTTAAAAAGTAGAATAATAAATTACTAAAATAGTATACTACAAATCGTATGGCTTTATCTAGTCCTAATAGGTGGAAATTTTACAATTTTTTTAGAAAATAATGGGGTAATTCACAATGTTTTCATAATGTTGTGGTTGAATTATAAGTAATCTGACTTTATAATGTAGAAGTATGAGTTAGGAGGATAAAGATGGATAACAACCAGAATCAGAATAAAAATAGAAAAAATGATAAAAAGGGCTGGCTGCTTGTACTGATTACAACGTTGATTACAGGGTATCTTCTGTTCAGTTTATTCAGTATGGCAGGAAAAGCGACAACAAAGGAAATCAGCTACGATGAATTTCTTACAATGGTCGATGAAGGCAAAGTGGAAGAAGTTATTATCGGCAGTGACAAGTTGACAATTATACCTAAGACAGGTGTGAACGGCAACGAATGGCAGCAATTGTTCCCAGGCATGCAGATTACCTATTATACAGGTGTAGTGAAAGACGACACCTTGACGCAGCGATTGTATGAGGAAGACGTGAAATTCAGCTCCGAAATACCGGATACGGTAGCGGCGTTGATTATGAATATTGTATTTACACTTGTGCTTCCGTTTGTGCTTATATTCGCATTTATGAGTTTCATGATGAAGAAAATGTCTAAAGGTGGCGGCATCATGGGCATAGGAAAAAGTAATGCCAAGATGTATGTGGAAAAGGAGACCGGTGTTACCTTTAAGGATGTTGCCGGCCAGGATGAGGCGAAGGAATCATTGCAAGAGGTAGTAGATTTCTTGCACAACCCGAAGAAATATACAGAAGTGGGTGCGAAGCTACCAAAGGGAGCACTTTTAGTCGGTCCTCCGGGAACAGGTAAGACATTACTTGCAAAAGCTGTCGCAGGAGAGGCAAAGGTTCCATTCTTCTCTGTATCAGGCTCCGAATTCGTGGAAATGTATGTCGGCGTTGGTGCGTCCAGAGTGCGTGACCTTTTCAAACAGGCACAGTCTATGGCCCCATGTATTATTTTCATTGATGAGATTGATGCCATCGGTAAGAGTAGAGATAATGCTCTGGGAAGCAATGATGAGCGCGAGCAAACGTTGAATCAGATTCTCTCAGAGATGGATGGTTTTTCAACAGATAAGGGACTTCTTTTGTTGGCGGCAACTAACAGACCGGAAATTTTAGACCCGGCGCTTCTTAGACCGGGACGTTTTGACAGACGTATTATCGTAGACAAGCCGGACCTTAAGGGACGTATTGATACATTAAAAGTACATTCAAAAGATGTGCGAATGGATGAGACGGTAGACTTAGAGGCGATTGCACTTGCAACTTCCGGAGCAGTTGGTTCTGATTTGGCGAACATGATTAACGAAGCGGCCATTACAGCAGTAAAACACGGAAGACGCGTAGTTTCACAGTCAGACCTGTTTGAAGCGGTAGAAGTAGTCTTAGTCGGTAAAGAGAAGAAGGATCGCATCATGAATTCAGAAGAGAGAAGAATCGTTTCTTATCATGAAGTCGGTCATGCACTAGTCAGTGCACTTCAGAAGGATGCGGAGCCTGTTCAGAAGATTACGATTGTACCGAGAACCATGGGTGCACTCGGATATGTGATGCAGACACCGGAGGAAGAGAAATTCCTGAATACCAAGAGTGAACTAAATGCAATGCTTGTAGGACTTCTTGCAGGGCGTGCAGCAGAAGAGATTGTTTTTGATACCGTGACAACGGGGGCATCGAATGACATTGAACGTGCGACAAAGCTTGCGAGAGCAATGGTGACACAGTATGGTATGTCAGAGCGTTTTGGACTGATGGGTCTGGAATCCGTTCAGCACAAATATCTGGACGGACGTGCAGTTCTAAACTGCGGTGAGGCAACAGCTTCAGAGATTGACCAAGAAGTTATGAAGATGCTGAAAGCTTCTTACGAGGAGGCAAAGCGACTTCTGTCTGATAACCGAAATGCGCTGGATGAGATTGCAGCATTCTTGATTGAAAAAGAGACGATTACCGGAAAAGAATTTATGGATATATTCCATAAGGTAAACGGAAATGCAGAAACTCCGAAGGAAAATCTGGAGGCGCTTCCGGAAGCAGAATTTGATGAAGAATAAAGTATGTGAGGTGGCTTTTATGCCACCTCTTTTTAGTGGAAAATTGCCTGTTTTGTGGTATAATAGGTATATCGAAAATATAACGGAGAATGATATGTTTCATATTGAAGAGGAATTGAAAAAATTACCGTCCAAACCGGGCGTGTATTTGATGCATGATGAAAAAGACAATATTATATATGTAGGTAAAGCAATCAGTCTGAAAAACCGTGTGCGGCAGTATTTTCAATCGAGTCGCAATAAGGGTGCGAAGATTGAGCAGATGGTCACACACATTCGTCGTTTTGAATATATCGTGACGGATTCTGAGTTGGAGGCTCTGGTATTGGAGTGTAATCTGATTAAAGAACACAGGCCGAAATATAATACGATGCTGATGGACGACAAGGGTTATCCGTTTATTAAGGTGACAGTAAATGAGGCGTATCCGAGAGTCATGCTTGCACGGACCATGCAGAAGGATAAGGCGAAATACTTTGGACCATATACCAGTGCAGGTGCGGTGAAAGACACCATTGAATTGATTCGTAAAATCTACAATATTCGTAATTGCAATCGAAATCTTCCGAGGGATACAGGTAAAGAGAGACCATGTCTCAATTACCATATCAAACAGTGTAAGGCACCGTGCCAGGGATATATTTCCGAGCAGGAATACCGAAAGTCGATTGATAAGGTGATTCGTTTCTTGAACGGTCATTATGACGAAGTGTTAAATGAATTAGAGGAAAAGATGCAGGAGGCCTCTGCCCACATGGAGTTCGAGCGTGCGATTGAGTATCGGGAACTTTTGGGAAGCGTGAGACGGATTGCAGAGAAGCAGAAGATTACGGATAGTCGCGGTGAGGACAGAGATATTTTGGCTGTTGCAAAGGATGCCGAGGATGCAGTTGTGCAGGTGTTCTTTATTAGAGGAGGCAGGCTCATTGGACGAGACCATTTCTTCTTACGAAATGCTTCGGATTCTACGAAAGGAGAACTTCTTTCAAGTTTTATAAAACAGTTTTATGCAGGCTCACCTTTTATACCGGGTGAAATTATGCTCCACGAAGAACTGGAAGAGCAGGAACTTCTGGAGGAGTGGCTTTCAAAGAGGAGAGAGCATCGCGTGCATATCCGAGTGCCTAAAAAAGGCGAGAAGGAAAAACTGGTTGAACTTGCCAGAAAGAATGCCACGCTGGTTCTCAATACAGACAAAGAGCGCCTAAAGAGAGAAGAAGGGCGAACAATCGGAGCAGTGAAGGAGATTGAGGCATTACTTGGTCTCAATAACCTTGTACGCATGGAGGCCTATGATATTTCCAATACCAGTGGTTTTGCATCGGTCGGTTCTATGGTGGTGTACGAAAAGGGCAAGCCGAAGCGAAATGATTACCGCAAGTTTAAGATAAAAAGCGTGAGTGGTCCGGATGATTATGCAAGCATGGAAGAGGTGCTCACAAGACGTTTTAATCATGGTATCGAAGAATTAGAGGATGGAAAAGAGTTGGGAAGCTTTACGGCGTTTCCGGATTTGATTCTTATGGACGGTGGGAAAGGTCAGGTGAATATTGCACTTTCCGTATTAGACAAATTGAATCTGCGGATTCCGGTCTGCGGCATGGTGAAGGATGATAATCATCGCACGAGAGGGCTCTATTACAATAATGAGGAGATTCCAATTGACCGGAGTTCGGAAGGTTTCAAACTGATTACCAGAATTCAGGATGAGGCCCATCGGTTTGCAATTGAATTTCACAGGAAACTTCGTAGTCAGGGGCAGGTGCATTCTGTACTCGATGATATTCCGGGAGTTGGTCCGACAAGGAGAAAAGCGCTGATGAAACGTTTTGTAAATATCGATGCGATTAAAAATGCAACTGTGGATGAATTAAAAGAATTACCATCGATGAATGAAAAGTCAGCAATAGAAGTATACAAATATTTCCATTAGTGTTATAACTATAATGAAGACGAAAGAATGTGAGGACAAATTATGTCAGGTGTTAAAATTACAGATTTAGTAGAAAAAATGAATTTAAAGAACCTTACGCCGGATGTTGACTTGGCGAACCGATATATTACAGTTCCGGAAGTAAATCGACCGGCATTGCAGCTCACCGGATATTTTGAACATTTTGAGTTTGTGCGTGTACAGATTATCGGTGTGGCAGAAAACACATATCTGCAAACCTTAGATGAAGAACAAAAGAGTCGATTCTATACACAGCTTCTTTCTTACGAAATTCCATGTCTGGTATATACAACCGGTATCGAGCCAGATGAAGAGTTTTTAAAGCAGGCGAATGCAGCAAATATACCGGTCTTTCGTACGGAGAAGAATACGTCACCGTTTCAGGCAGAGGTAATACGTTGGTTAAATGTGCAGTTGGCGCCTTGCATTTCCATTCATGGTGTTTTGGTTGACGTGTACGGTGTCGGTGTTCTGATTCGCGGTGAGAGCGGTATTGGTAAGAGTGAGGTTGCACTTGAACTTATCAAGCGTGGACATCGTATGGTGACCGATGATGCTGTAGAGATTCGCAAAGTCAGTGATGATACGTTGGTTGGAAGTGCACCGACGATTACAAAGCATTTGATTGAACTGCGCGGTATCGGTATTGTAGATGTGAAGTCACTTTTCGGTGTGCAGAGTGTAAAAGAAACTCAGAATATTGATTTAGTGATTACTTTGGAAGAATGGGACAAGATGAAAGAGTATGATCGTCTTGGATTAGAGGAAGAGTATACAGAATTTCTTGGAAACAAAGTGCAGTGTCATACGATTCCGATTCGACCGGGACGTAATCTTGCTGTCATAGTAGAGTCTACAGCAATCAATCACAGACAGAAAGAAATGGGATATAACGCAGCGCAGGAGTTATATAGACGCTTGCAGGAAAGTTTAACCAGAAGAGATTAGAGAGGAAAATGAGATGAAATATTGTTTTGGAGTAGATGTGGGTGGAACAACTGTTAAGATGGGACTTTTTCAGACAGACAGTGTGTTAATTGATAAATGGGAGATTCCAACCCGAAAAGATATAGGGGAGGATGTTATCCTATCAGATGTTGCGAAGGCAATAGGAGAAAAATTGGCAGAGCATGTTATCCGGAGAGAAGATGTTGTCGGCATCGGTGTCGGTGTTCCTGCGGCTGTAACAGGCGGAGGCTTCGTAGAGCAGGTTGCAAACCTTGGTTGGACACAAAAAGATGTCAAGAAGGAATTGGAAGAGCTGACAAACATCGAGGTAAAAGTCGAAAATGATGCAAACGTTGCGGCACTTGGTGAGATGTGGAAAGGTGGCGGCGAAGGCTACCGGAATCTTGTCATGGTAACACTCGGAACAGGTGTTGGAGGCGGTATCATTGTGAACGGTCAGATTCTCACGGGCACCAATGGCGGTGGCGGTGAGATTGGACATATCCTTTCTGATAGAAATGAGACGGAATGTTGCGGATGTGGCAAAAAGGGCTGTTTGGAGCAGTATGCATCGGCTACCGGTATTGCGAGACTGGCAAGAAGAAAATTGGCAGAGAATACGAAAGATACGATGTTGAACGCAGAAGATGTATCTGCGAAAACAGTATTTGATGCAGTGAAAGCGGGAGATGAAGTTGCAATTGCAGTTGCAGAGCAGTTCGGTGCTTACCTCGGTTATGCACTTGCAGACCTTGGTGCTGTTTTGGATCCGGAGATATTTGTTATCGGAGGAGGAGTTTCAAAAGCAGGAGAGATTCTTTTTACATACATCGAAAAGTATTATCAGGAGAGAACCTTCTTCACAAGCAAAGATGTGAAATTCGCATTGGCGAAGCTTGGCAATGATGCCGGTATTTACGGTGCTGCCAAATTGGTTATTGCATAATGAAAAGATGTGTAATAAGAAAGGGACAATCGGTCAATTCGATTGTCCCTATTATTATGCAATTTATTCTGTTGGTGCAGGAGTCTCTGCTTCGCCTTCAGACGGTGCTTCCGGAGCGTGCCCCGGACAATTCTTCTTTGGAGCTGTTCCCTCAGCGAAATACTCGGAACGTTTGCTACAAGCATCGCTACTTGCAATCAGTCCTGTCTCAGTACAAATTGTTCTTCGAACGACTGACTCCGGCATCTCAAATTTAACGGATTCGTATTTGTTGGCATCATGGATGCGCTGCATAATCTTTTTCCAGATTGTTTTATGGAAACTGCTTGAACCTGAGATTTCCTGATTATCATCATAGCCACTCCAAACGGAAGCGGTGAGATAAGGAGTAAATCCGGAGAACCATAAATCTCTCGTATCTGTCGTGGTACCTGTTTTGCCGGCACAGGTCATATTCGAAAGTCTGGCGGCAGTACCGGTTCCGTATTTTACAACGTCTTCCATAGCACTTGTGATGAGTGCGGCGGTGGAATCCTTCATTGCAGTATGTGTTGCAGCAGTGTTTTCATATAACAGGTTGCCATCATTGTCAAAAATGTGCGTGTAAAGAATCGGCTCTGTGTATACACCTTTGTTTGCGATAGATGCGTAAGCAGCAGTCAATTCAATGTTGTAAACACCATTGGTCAGTCCTCCAAGAGAGGTTGCCTGTCCGGAATCATTTACCGGATCCAGCGTAGTAAATTTGAAATTATTGGTCAAATACTGCATTCCCACTTCGGAAGTGAGTTCGGTGTATTTTTTAACAGTACATACGTTTGCAGATTGCTCAATACATTTACGAATAGTCATGTTTCCCTTATAGCCGCCCCACCAGTTTTTAACCGGTTTTTTCTCTCCGGTCTTGTAATTAAATGGAGCATCTTCAATCACGGAAGCGAGCGTATCGTTGTTCATGTCCAACGCAGGCACGTAAGTTGATAGTATCTTGTAAGTTGAACCGGGTTGTCTGGTAGACTGTGTTGCTCGGTTCAAACTCATATTTCCTGTTTTTTCACCTCGGCCGCCCACCATTGCTTTGACATAACCATTGTGCTGGTCCATTACCACAACTGTAGCTTGTGGCTGAGGCGTCAGTGTGATGGTTGAGTACACTGTGTCATTAGGGTCAGACTTTAATGACTCGATGTATTCCTCTACCGCAGCATTTGCTTTTTCTTGGGAAGAAAAGGTGGTTGGATATTCCAATTCTTCGCCTTTCTTTTCCTTGTGTTGGGCGCTAACATATTTTCCAAAGGTTGTGGAGTCGTAGTGCTTCTGTGTTCCATCCTGATGTACGATGGAAATAGCCCCTGTTACAGTCCAGTCTACATGGGAAGGGTAGTTCTTACTGTTGTTCATCTCTTCGTCGCAGATAGCCTGCATCTTAAGATCCTGTGTTGTAATAATCTTAAGCCCGCCACTGTACACAGCATTGTAAGCTTGTGTCTCGGAGTATCCCAATGCACTTTGCAGATCGCGCATAACTTCTTTTGCAACTTCATCTACAAAATATGAATTTACAGTGAGATTTTCCTGATATTCTGTATTTGCTAATTGAATGCGTTCATAAACGCCATTCGTGTCCGCCATTGCAGTGTCGTATTCATCTTGCTTGATTTTTCCCTGCGCAAGCATATCTTTCAGAACTTTTTCACGTCTCTTTGCATTTGCGGCAGGATTGGTGATTGGGTTATACCCGCTCGGACTCTTTGTGATTGCGGCAAGAGTAGCGGATTCGGAGAGTGTGAGTTCACTGACATCTTTACCAAAGTAACGTTTGGAGGCCGCCTGTACACCAAGTGTGTTCTGTCCCATGTTAATTGTGTTTAGATAGTTTTCCAGAATCTCATCTTTCTCAACAATTTTTTCAATCTGAATTGCCAAATACAATTCCTGGATTTTTCGCTCAACCTTTTGTAGCCTTGTTTCTTTGCTGAAGTTCGGAAAAACGCTGTTTTTAATCAACTGCTGGGTAATGGTACTTCCACCTTGTGAGAAATGACCCGAGGTGAGACCTTTTACAGCAGCTCTTGTGATTCCTTTTACGTCAATTCCTTTGTGGTCGTAGAAACGAGAATCCTCTACTGCAATAAATGCATTCTGTAATTCCTTTGGTATTTTATCTAAAGTTATAAACACACGATTGGAACCGGCACTGACAAAAGTACCCGTTACAGTTTCAGCGTCATTTGCATAAACAGTTGTTGTGTATGCGGATGGCTTCAGGTCATTTGCAGTAATTCGTGGTGTGTCATCAATAATCTTCTTGAATAGGATACCGACTCCGCCTAAAACGATAATTCCAAGCACAAGGCAAACGAGTAAAAATATTCGAAAGGAACGAAGTCTTGCTTTTTTCTTCTTCAATGAGACGCGCGATTGCATTTTCTTGCGTCGCTGTGAAGTGTTGTTTCTTCCATAATTCATGAAATTACCTCCTTTATATCCAAGGTACATTATAACAAACTTATTGTTTTAAATAAAGGAAAATAGGAAAAATTTAATAAAATCTTGAGAAATAGGGTGCAATACTGTTATAGTATATAGAAAAGATATAAAAGGTGATATGAGATGTTAAGTCAGTATAAAACAGTATATTGTGGCGGAGAGGCTGAAATAATAGAAAAGAAATCGAGATTTATTGCAACGGTTCGTCCTGTCAAAAGTGAGGAGGAAGCACTTGCATTTATTGAAAGTATGCGCAAAAAGTATTGGAATGCAACGCATAATTGTTTTGCTTATGTAATAGGAGAACATTTCCAGGTGCAAAGATGCAGCGATGACGGTGAGCCGAGTGGTACGGCGGGCAAGCCAATGCTCGACGTGCTTTTGGGGGAAGAGATTCATGACGTTGTAGTGGTGGTGACGCGATACTTTGGTGGAACACTTCTGGGTACAGGCGGACTTGTGCGAGCATATTCAGGTTCCACAAAAGAAGGGCTGCTTGCCAGCAAGGTTATCACGAAAATGCACGGGCAGAAATTAGCAGTTCAGACAGATTATACAGGACTTGGCAAGATTCAATATATCTTAGGGCAGAGAGGAATCAATATTTTGAATTCGGTGTATACGGACAAGGTGGAGCTGGAGGTTTTGCTTCCGGAGACGGAGATTGGCAGTGTCATGTCTGAAATCCGAGAGGGAACAAATGGTCAGGCGATTATGGAACTCAGCGAAGAGTGCTATTTTGCCGATATTGATGGAGAAATGCAGATATTTGAAGCGTAACACCGTGCAATTATCTGTCAATTTATAAAAAATAAATGAAATATCTATAATCTTATTGCATGAAGTGCGAATTATATGTATAATATACATATACAAATTTAATAAAAGGAGTTGAACTGCATGAGATTTATTATTAGCGGAAAAAACATTGACGTAACGGATGGTTTACGGTCAAACATTGAGCAAAAGTTAGGAAAGCTGGAAAGATATTTCA
>JAZQSP010000102.1:0-6181 GCA_045630205.1 Faecalimonas sp.
CGTGCTTAACCCGCTCGGTGTGCCATCTCGTATGAACATCGGACAGGTTCTTGAAATTCACTTGAGTCTTGCTGCAAAAGCACTTGGATTCAATATTGCAACGCCGGTATTTGACGGTGCAAACGAAGAAGATATCATGGATACTCTTGATTTGGCAAATGATTATGTCAATCTTGAGTGGGAAGAGTTCGAGAAGAAACATGGCGAATCTCTCCTTCCTGAAGTATTAGAATACTTGTCAGAAAATAGAGACCACAGAGAATTGTGGAAAGGTGTTCCACTTTCACGCGACGGTAAAGTTCGTCTTCGTGATGGTAGAACCGGAGAATATTTTGACAGTCCGGTAACAATCGGACACATGCATTACCTGAAACTTCACCACTTGGTAGACGATAAGATTCACGCTCGTTCTACCGGTCCTTACTCATTGGTAACACAACAACCGCTTGGTGGTAAGGCGCAGTTCGGTGGACAGAGATTTGGTGAAATGGAAGTTTGGGCACTGGAAGCTTACGGTGCATCATACACCTTGCAGGAAATCCTGACTGTAAAATCCGATGATGTTGTTGGTCGTGTGAAGACATACGAAGCAATCATTAAGGGTGAAAATATTCCGGAACCTGGAATTCCTGAATCGTTCAAAGTACTTCTTAAAGAATTACAATCACTCGGCCTGGATGTCAAAGTACTCAGAGAGGACAACACAGAGGTTGAAATCACAGAGACCGTTGACTACGGCGAGACAGATTTACATTCCATTATTGAAGGGGACAGAAGATACGAAACAGAGGAATCTTTCGGAGCACATGGTTTCAGCCAACAGGAATTTGAAGGCGGAGAACTTGTGGATGTAGAAGAGGATGTTTATGAGGACACCTTTGACGCATTAGATTCACTGGAAGTTGATTATAGCGAGATGCTAGATGAAGAATAGGAGGATTGCCATAGATGCCAGTAAATAATAATGAACCAGCATACGAGCCAATTACATTCGACGCAATTAAAATTGGCTTGGCGTCACCTGAAAAGATCTTAGAATGGTCAAGAGGCGAAGTAACAAAACCAGAGACAATCAATTACAGAACTTTAAAGCCGGAAAGAGACGGTCTCTTCTGTGAGAGAATTTTCGGACCTAGTAAGGACTGGGAATGTCACTGTGGTAAATACAAAAAAATCCGTTACAAAGGTGTTGTTTGTGACAGATGTGGTGTTGAAATCACAAAAGCAAGTGTAAGACGTGAGCGCATGGGGCATATCGCCCTTGCGGCTCCTGTTTCACATATTTGGTACTTTAAGGGAATTCCTAGCCGTATGGGACTTATCCTTGATTTATCACCGAGAACCTTGGAAAAAGTATTATACTTTGCATCTTATATCGTATTAGATAAAGGTGAAACAAGTTTACAGTACAAGCAAGTATTGTCAGAACAGGAATATCAAGAAGCAAAAGAAGCATGGGGCAATACCTTCCGTGTAGGAATGGGTGCTGAAGCAATTCAGGAACTTCTCCGTGCAATCGACCTCGATACAGAATATGAAGAATTACAGGCAGGCCTCAAAGGTGCTACCGGACAAAAACGTGCAAGAATCGTAAAGCGTCTGGAAGTAGTTGAAGCTTTCCGTGGTTCAGGAAACAAACCGGAATGGATGATTATGGATGTTATCCCTGTTATTCCGCCGGATTTGCGTCCGATGGTACAACTTGATGGTGGACGTTTTGCAACATCTGACCTCAATGATTTGTACAGAAGAATTATCAACAGAAATAACCGTCTGAGAAGACTGTTAGAATTAGGAGCTCCGGACATTATCGTAAGAAATGAAAAGAGAATGCTTCAGGAAGCAGTTGACGCCCTCATCGACAATGGTCGTCGTGGACGTCCGGTAACAGGACCAGGTAACAGAGCACTCAAGTCACTTTCTGATATGTTAAAGGGTAAATCAGGACGTTTCCGTCAGAACTTACTTGGAAAACGTGTTGACTACTCAGGACGTTCCGTTATCGTAGTAGGACCGGAATTGAAGATTTATCAGTGTGGTCTTCCAAAGGAAATGGCTATCGAGTTATTCAAGCCATTCGTTATGAAAGAGTTAGTAGCAAACGGTACTGCTCACAATATTAAGAACGCGAAGAAGATGGTAGAAAGACTTCAACCGGAAGTATGGGATGTACTCGAAGAAGTAATCAAAGAGCATCCGGTTATGTTAAACCGTGCCCCTACCCTTCACAGACTTGGTATCCAGGCATTTGAACCAATCCTTGTAGAAGGTAAGGCAATCAAGCTTCACCCGCTTGTATGTACAGCTTACAACGCTGACTTCGACGGTGACCAGATGGCTGTGCATTTGCCACTTTCCGTAGAGGCTCAGGCTGAATGTCGTTTCTTGCTTCTTTCACCAAACAACTTACTGAAACCATCTGATGGTGGTCCGGTAGCCGTTCCTTCACAGGATATGGTTCTTGGTATCTACTATTTGACACAGGAGAGACCGGGAGTTAAGGGAGAAGGTAAGTTCTTCAAGAACTTAAATGAAGCAATCTTAGCTTATGAAAATGGTGTAATCACACTTCATTCACGCATCAAGGTTCGTGTAACGAAGACAATTGACGGCGAAGTGAAGAGTGGAACAGTAGAATCTACATTGGGACGTTTCTTGTTCAACGAAATCATTCCACAGGATTTGGGATTCGTAGACAGAAGCATTCCGGGAAATGAACTTCTTCTTGAGGTAGATTTCCTTGTAGGTAAGAAACAAAACAAACAAATCCTTGAAAAAGTAATCAATACACATGGTGCTACTGTAACAGCTGAAGTATTGGATAAGATCAAAGCAACAGGATACAAGTATTCAACAAGAGCTGCAATGACTGTATCTATTTCAGAAATGACAGTGCCACCACAGAAACCACAGATGATCCAAGAAGCACAGGATACTGTGGATAAGATTACAAAGAACTTCAAACGTGGTCTTATTACGGAAGAAGAACGTTATAAAGAAGTAGTTGAGACATGGAAGAATACAGATGATGCGCTTACAAAAGCCCTCTTAGACGGACTTGATAAGTACAACAACATCTTCATGATGGCTGACTCTGGTGCCCGTGGTTCTGACAAGCAGATCAAACAGCTTGCAGGTATGCGTGGTCTTATGGCTGATACAACAGGTCGTACCATCGAGCTTCCAATCAAGTCTAACTTCCGTGAAGGTCTCGACGTATTGGAATACTTCATGTCAGCCCATGGTGCTCGTAAAGGTCTTTCCGATACAGCGCTTCGTACAGCCGACTCCGGATACCTTACAAGACGTCTCGTAGACGTTTCACAGCAATTAAGTATTCACGAAATTGATTGTGTGGCTGAAGGTGCTGAGATTCCTGGTATGTATGTAAGAGCATTCATGGAAGGAAATGAAGAAATCGAAAGCTTACAAGAACGTATCACAGGACGTTATGTATGTGAAGATATCTGTGACAAAGATGGAAACATCATTGTAAAAGCAAACCACATGGTAACACCAAAACGTGCAGAGCGCATTATGAAGTTTGGTGTAAACAAGGATGGCGGTCCAATCACAGAAGTGAAGATTCGTACAATCCTCACATGTAAATCACACATCGGTGTATGTGCTAAATGTTATGGTGCGAACATGGCAACAGGCGAACCTGTACAGGTTGGTGAAGCAGTTGGTATTATCGCTGCTCAGTCAATCGGTGAACCTGGTACACAGCTTACCATGAGAACATTCCATACCGGTGGTGTGGCTGGTGGAGATATCACACAGGGTCTTCCTCGTGTCGAAGAACTTTTTGAGGCAAGAAAACCAAAAGGACTTGCTATTATCACAGAGTTCGGTGGCGTAGCTACAATCAATGATACGAAGAAGAAGCGTGAAGTAATCGTTACCAATAACGAAACAGGTGAGTCGAAAGCATACCTCATTCCTTACGGTTCAAGACTGAAAGTTCAAGACGGACAGGAACTTGGAGCGGGTGATGAACTTACTGAAGGTAGTGTGAATCCACACGATATCCTTAAGATTAAAGGTCTTCGTGCAGTGCAAGACTACATGATTCAGGAAGTACAGCGTGTATACCGTCTCCAGGGTGTTGATATCAACGATAAGCACATCGAGGTTATCGTTCGTCAGATGTTGAAGAAGATTCGCGTAGAAGAAAATGGTGATTCAGAATTCTTGCCGGGAACAATGGTAGACATTCTTGACTTTGAGGAAATGAATGAAAAATTAGTTGCAGAAGGCAAAGAGCCGGCAGTCGGAGAACCGGTAATGCTCGGTATCACAAAAGCCTCTCTCGCAACAGACTCATTCCTTTCAGCTGCTTCCTTCCAGGAAACAACGAAGGTTCTTACAGAGGCTGCAATCAAAGGTAAGGTTGACCCACTCATTGGTCTGAAAGAAAACGTAATCATCGGTAAGTTGATTCCTGTTGGTACAGGTATGAGACAGTACCGTGATGTAAAGATTAAATCTGCTGCAGAGATTGAGGCAGAGAACGCTGCGGCAACAGAGGCGATTATTGATGAAGTAATCGAAGAGGTTATTGCAGAGGGAATTCCTGCAGAAGCTAGCGTAGAAGAATAATAATTAGAAGGTGTGAATAACGAGAGTTGTTCACACCTTTTGTGTGACTGCAGGTTTACAGACGAAATGTTTTGTACTAAAATAAATGTATGTTTGATATTTAAAGCACTAGAAGAAATGGGCGCGATTGCCGACAAGTTAGGATTGTAAAAATGGTATTAGAGAAAATGTTTACGATGCAGCTGGTGATGTTCTCTTTGGTCATTATCGGCTTCATTGTGCGTAAAAGAGGAATTATAGGAAGCGAGGCCAGAAAGGATATGATTGATTTTTGCCTTTTTGTGACCTTGCCGTTTAATATCTTACATTCGTTTCTTGGCGAGTGGGATTTTTCGATGCTTGCATCCTGTGGAATGATACTATTGCTTTCGACAGGATATAATGCAATCAGTGTGTTGGTTAGTTTCCTTCTATATAATAAGAAAGAAGACAGACAACAAAAAACACTTCGCTACGGAACGATTGTATCAAATGGTGGTTTCCTGGGGAATCCTGTATTGGAGGGTATTTACGGAACAAGCGGTGCATTTTATGCGTCTATTTTCATGTTTCCGGTAAGAGTAGTGATGTGGAGTGTCGGTGTATCGGTGTTTCTAAAAGGACATAAGCAAAATGTACTCAAGAAGATTGTGACCAATCCTTGTATTGTTGTTATGTTTATTGGTGCTGGCATCATGAGCAGTGGGATTGCGCTTCCGGAGTTTATGACGAAAACGATAACCGGAATCAGTAACTGCAATATGCCGTTCAGTATGATGCTCATTGGAATGTTTTTGGCAGAAATTAATCCGAAAGGCATGATTGATAAGACAATGGTATTCTATACGGGCATCCGCCTGATTGGAATTCCGCTGATTATATTTGCAATTAGCGCATTTTTACCGATTGACCCAATGCTTCGAGGCATCACAGTGATCATAGCAGGAATGCCTGCGCCGATTACGACAGCACTGCTTTCTGCGAAATATGGCGGAGATGAGAAGTATGCTACGGGTATGATTTTCCTAAGTACAATTGTTTCATTATTTACATTGCCGATTTGGTGCCTTTTTTTGTAAAAAACCCTTGACTTTTAGGGAGAAACGTAATAGAATATTCTAGCGTGCACGAGAATGCACATCATTTTTGTGTGCAAAAATATTTGTAAGATATTTACAAAGCAACCAACAGAATTCATAGGAGGTGAAAAGAATGCCAACATTTAACCAGTTAGTAAGAAAAGGTCGTCAGACTTCTGTAAAGAAATCTACTGCTCCAGCTCTTCAAAAAGGCTACAACTCTTTGAGAAAGAGAAGTACAGATGCATCTGCTCCACAAAAGCGTGGTGTTTGTACAGCAGTTAAGACAGCGACACCTAAAAAACCTAACTCAGCTCTTAGAAAAATCGCCAGAGTTCGTCTTTCTAACGGAATCGAAGTAACAAGCTACATTCCAGGTGAAGGTCACAACTTACAGGAACATAGTGTTGTTCTGATTCGTGGTGGTCGAGTTAAAGACTTACCAGGTACACGTTACCACATCATCAGAGGTACACTTGATACAGCAGGCGTAGCAAACAGACGTCAGGCTCGTTCCAAAT
>JAZQSP010000103.1:0-1157 GCA_045630205.1 Faecalimonas sp.
TCTTTCTTTCGGCTTGTCTCTGTATCAGCCATAATGATGATATCATTGAAGGTTGTGTCCTTATCTTCATCCTTTACCCTTCCGGGTCTTTTGATGTAGGATATCTTATCTAACTTATCATAAGGAAAATTCTTATAATAACATCTGCGATAATTCCAGTAAATGTTATAGTATGTGCTTCTTTCCTTCCGGGCCTTCTGGGCTAAGTACTTATTATGATTCTTTTTCTTTATTTCCTCATCATTTAGAACAGATCCTCCCATATTATATCCCTATCCTTCGCCATGTTTTTCAAGTTTCTGATATCCTGCCTTGTATAACCGGGTCCGTCTTTTGTTGCCCTCACACCGGGTAATTCTATCCCCATAACCTCAGCTGCACGGATGATCTCACCCGGATCAGGGTCATCAGCATATAAGTAGGCCATGATATCATCCACATCTTCACCCTCATATCCAACATTTAAAAGAGCATCTAAAACCTTATCAGCCTCATCATCTTTCGACACATGGACCTCATCACTGATCGCTTCCTCAAGCATCTCTTTGATCGCATCTCCATATTTCTGCATGTATCCGATTGAGATCAGTATCGTTTTGGATCCATAACCTTTTTCATCCAGTTTCTTATATCCAACGGATTCAAAGAAATCACCTACCTGTGACCATGTGAGATTGATACCATACTTCTCTTTGTATGTATCACTCTTTTTCTGATAGGACTGTTTGATACCTGACTTTGTAGACGTTGGAGCGTTTAAGAAGTTCTCAATCTCAACGATCTTTTTCTGAAGATCCCTTTTGTTTGGAGGTGGCGCAGTATTGAAACGCTTCGCAGCTTCTCCGGACCACTTGTGTATGTCACGCATTGCAGCACTGTAGGCCCATTTATTAGCCACTTTAAAATCCTCTTCACTATCTGCCATCTTTTCAAGTCTCAGAAGTCTACTGTCTGCCGTTTTAGCGATCTTCTTATAGTAGGCCAGAAGATCTGCTTCGGTCATTGAATAAACCTGAGCATTGTAATATGTAACTTTTGCCATCTGATCAGACTCCTTTCTCCGGATCTGTGCCGGTACAATCATCATAGCATGGTGTGTTCACACTGTCAATAGCACTAAAATGTCAGTTTTTGTCAGTGCTTTTATGACATAAGCG
>JAZQSP010000104.1:0-55925 GCA_045630205.1 Faecalimonas sp.
TGAGTCCGTAGCTCAGCTGGATAGAGCAACGGCCTTCTAAGCCGTAGGTCGAGGGTTCGAATCCCCCCGGGCTCGTCTCAGTTTTTTAAACTGATGAAATAGGACATGGTGGGTATGGTGCAGTTGGTTAGCGCGCCAGATTGTGGTTCTGGATGTCGTGGGTTCGAGTCCCACTACCCACCCTTTTTTATTTTAAGGGACTGAGAGACAAAGTAATTAGTGATGGGCTATCGCCAAGCGGTAAGGCACAGGACTTTGACTCCTGCAGTCGCTGGTTCGAATCCAGCTAGCCCAGTATGGAGCATTAGCTCAGTCGGTAGAGCACTTGACTTTTAATCAAGTTGTCCGGGGTTCGAATCCCCGATGCTTCACTAAGAACACTAACCACAACAAATTGGCTAGTGTTTTTATTTTCTAACATATAGGCGGATGTGGCGGAACTGGCAGACGCGCTAGACTTAGGATCTAGTGGGAGACCGTGCAGGTTCGATTCCTGTCATCCGCATCAAAGAGAACTCTCAGACGAGAGTTCTTTTTGTTTGGGAAGATGATTGCACTTTCCAGTAATTGCATGTTATAATGGCAAAAGGGATTATATCTAACGGAGTAAGAGATGAAAATTAAGGTAGTAAATAAGAAGTACGAGGAAGTGCTTGCGCTTCCTAAGGCAAAACGTCGTAAACTGATGAAGCAAAGTATGTTTTTCCGAATCATACTGCGCATAGCATCCGGTTTCGATTTGAGAGCAACACATTTTAAATGTAACAAAATAGGAATGGAGAAGTTGGGAAAGAAAGAGCCATGTTTGGTTCTTATGAACCATTCCAGCTTTATAGATTTGGAGATTGTTTCCACAGTTTTATTTCCGCGTTGTTTTAACATAGTGACGACTTCGGATGCTTTTGTGGGACTGAATTGGATATTGCGTCTGATTGGCTGTATTCCGACAAAAAAATTCATTGCAGATACGAATCTGGTTCGGGATATGATATATACAGTGAAGGAGTTAAAAAGTTCTGTTGTAATGTATCCGGAGGCAAGTTACAGTTTCGATGGAACGGCTACACCACTACCTGACAGTATTGGCAGGTTGGTGAAAATGCTCGGCGTTCCGGTTGTCACAATTCGCACCTATGGTGCATTTGCACGGCAACCATTATATAACGGTCTGCGCAAAAGAAAAGTGAATGTTTCGGCAGATATGAAGTACCTACTTTCGTCCAAAGAGATTGGGGAAAAGACAGCAGAAGAGATTCAGAACATAGTTCAGGCAGAATTTGCATTTGATAATTTTAAGTGGCAGCAAGACAACCAAGTATCCATTCAAGAAGATTCTCGTGCAGAAGGTTTGGAGAGAGTGCTTTACAAATGTCCACAGTGTCTGGCTGAGGGCGAGATGGTAGGACAAGGCAGTGAACTTTCCTGTAAGCATTGCGGCAAGCAATATGAGCTGACGGAATACGGATATATGAAGGCCATGCAGGGAGAGACAGAATACAAGCATATTCCCGACTGGTATAATTGGGAAAGAGCATGTGTGCGGAAGGAGCTTGAGGAGGATACATATCTTTTGCAGGTATCGGTGGATATCTGTATGATGGTAAACACGAAGAGCATCTATCGAGTTGGAGAAGGTGTTTTAAAACACACGAAGGATGGTTTTTATCTGACCGGATGTGAGGGACAGCTTAATTATTATCAGAAGCCACTTGCATCATACAGCTTATATTCGGATTATTTTTGGTATGAAATCGGAGACGTGATATGTATTGGGGATTCCAATGTGCTATACTATTGTTTCCCAAAAGATTGCGGAGATGTTGTAGCAAAGACACGTCTTGCAACAGAAGAACTCTATAAAATTGCAAAGAAAAATAAGAGAGCTATACAATAAGGAGAAAGAACATGGAAAAGTTGAATTTAATTTACGCAAAGACCTATAATTTCGTTTATTTGCGTGCGAAGACCATTCTGAAAAAAGAAGAAGATATTCAACAACTGATGAAAGATGTATACTTAAATGCAGTAGCACAAGATATACCGGAGACAGGACTCTTTGAATGGCTTGGAAAACAGGTCTATACTCTTGGGTGCGGCAAATTTCGTAAAAAGAAAGTACGTGAGGCAGAACTGATTGAGGTGGACAAGCAGGTATATACCGCGCAGGAATCTGCTGATAGGGATACCACAAAGGAAGTGATTTGTGAAGCTTTGGAGGAATTGCCGGATATGTATCAGGCAACACTCTATGCATGTTATTATGATCACATGAAATTGAAACAAATCTCTGCAGTTATGGGATACAGTGTAGGGGCAATTATTAATCGATTGAATTATGTACATAAATATATGCAAAGAACACTGGAAAATTACAAGGAAGAGAATGGAATTGATGTACAGTTTTCTGTGGAAATGCTCTGTGAGGCTCTTCGCGATTGGTCAGCCAACAATCAACTCAATGAGAAGGCGGCTCAAAATATTTATTCTGCTATATGTAGAGAGTTGGGTACAACAGCAGAAAATGGAGCGATAGAGGCGGGTGTTGCGGGTGCGAATTGCAGAATTAATAGCACAGAGGCAGGCGATGTGAGTGCGGTTTGCGAGGAACTTGAGGTCTACAGTGTGAAAAAGAAGGTGGACAGGAAACTCATTACGCTTTTTGGCGGAGTAGGAGTTCTTGTGTTACTTGCAGTGGCAGGTATTTTATTGCTTGGAAATTCAGACAAAAAAGATGATGAAAAGAATAAAAAGCCCCCGATAGAGCAGAATGTGAGTGGCGATTCTGACGTGGAGGATGAAGCGGAAGTAGAAGATGAGGTGCAGAACGAGACGGATGTCGAGGAAGATGAAGTCTCATTGGATGGAACGTACATCTTGCCAAAGAGCGACAAAGAAAAACTCACCAGAGCGGATTTGGAAGGCCTTACCAAGGAACAACTCCGTCTTGCCAGAAATGAGGTTTATGCAAGACACGGAATGATTTTCGGTGTGGAGGATTTGGATACATATTTTGCTACAAAATCATGGTACAAGCCAACGATTTCATTTTCGGACTTTTATGAAAGCGTGGAAATGTCAATTGTTGAGGAGCAAAATGTAATACTGATTCAACAGGTAGAAAAAGAGAAGTAAATACTTCTCTTTTTTTATGTTCTGTGCTATAATAGGCACGTTGTACATTGGTAACTGAATATAGTTGCATTTTAATTGCAGACATTTAATTTCTCTCCTAGCGCCAGAACCTGTGTGGAATAGGCAGGTTGACGAGGAAAAGGGTTATCGAAAATTCGGCGGGTGCCCTTTCGTGCCGTCCCAGTGCGAATATATCGACAAATATGCAGGAGACCGCAAAACAAAAGCGATATAATGGGAAACTATTGGGTAAAATAACAATAGAATGATAATAAATGAAAGTTGAGGAATTAATATGTGTGGAATTGTAGGTTATACAGGAGCAAAAGCAGCAGGTGAGCTTTTGCTCAGTTCATTGGAATTATTGGAACATAGAGGATACGACAGCGTCGGTATCGCATGCAGAGACAGCGAAACGGACGAGGTCTGTATCCAAAAATGCGTAGGAAGAGTGCGTGATTTGAGAACGGAGTGTGAGGCAAATCCGGTTCTTTCTACTTGCGGTATCGGACATACCAGATGGGCAACGCATGGCGGCGTATATAAGAAAAATGCTCATCCACACCAGTGTGGAAAAGTAACACTGGTTCACAACGGTATTGTGGAAAACTATCGTGAATTAATCGAGGATTACAATTTGCAGGGCGTACTTCAATCAGAGACGGACACCGAAGTAGTAGCTGCACTTATGGACGTGTATTACAAAGGAGATGCAGAGGAAGCTATTCAGCGTGTAGTGCGCAAATTGAAGGGTACCTTTGCGCTTGTTATGATGTTTGAAGATAAGCCGGGGATTATCTATGCCATTCGCAACGTCAGCCCAATCGTAGTTGCTAAATGTGAAGATGGTATGATGCTTGCATCGGATTTGACTGCACTTGGTAACTTTACAAAAGAGTATTTTGTAATGCCGGAATACTCTATCTTAAAGTTAGAGCCAAACGCAATGAGCGTAAAGGATTTGGAAGGCAATGAAGTAGAACCGGAGATTTTGAAATTAGATTGGAAAGTGAGTGGACTTGGCAAGAACGGATATCCATTCTATATGGAGAAAGAGATTATGGAGCAGCCAAACGCATTCTGTGAGACAATCAAAAACAGAATCGACAAGGGGCTTCCAAACCTTTCGGGCGATGGTGTTCCGGATGAACTTTTAACAGATTGCAAGAGAATCTGTATTGTTGCCTGTGGAACAGCAATGCATGTAGGACTTATTACACAGGCATTGGTAAAATCTGTTCTTCAGATGCACATCGATGTAGAACTTGCATCAGAGTATATGTATTCTAATCCGGTGATTGACGAGGACACCCTGGTGATTGCTGTATCGCAATCCGGTGAGACAGTAGATACATTAGAAGCTGTCAAATATGCAAAATCGCGTGGGGCGAAGTGTATGGCGGTCTTAAATGTGCGCGGATCTTCAATCTCCAGAGTGTGCGATTATGTACTTTATACGGAGGCAGGACCGGAGATTGCCGTTGCCAGCACGAAAGCGTATACGACCCAATTGGCTGTTATGTTTATGCTGGTTGCAAAGATGGCACAGCTTCGCGGAGTTATGACGGAAGAGGAAGTAAAGGCATACATTGCAGAACTTCAAAAAGTTCCGGAAAAAATGAAAGAGATTCTTGACAGAAAAAATGAAATCCATGTGATTGCCAAAGAAGTATTAGAGTCAAAAGATCTATTTATGATTGGTAGAGGAATGGACTATTCGATTCTGTTGGAAGGCTCTTTAAAACTTAAAGAAGTTTCATATATTCACTCCGAAGCATATGCTTCCGGTGAGTTGAAACACGGACCGATTGCGCTTATTACAGAGGGTATCCCTGTTGTTGCGCTTGTGACGCAGAGTAGAATCATGTCAAAAGAATTGTCAAATATCAAAGAAGTAAAAGCACGCGGTGCAAATGTCGTCCTTTTCATTAAAGAAGAGTTGCAGGCGCAGCTGAAAGAAAACTACAATGTAGTGACGCTTCCGAATTTGGAAGACAAATTCATGGTATTTCCTGCAGTTGTGGCATTACAACTGTTGGCATACTATGTATCTTCGGATAAAGGATATGACGTAGATAAGCCGAGAAACCTTGCGAAAGTAGTAACGGTAGAATAAAAACGCTTAAATAAAAGAGGAGAAATTACTTGTCTGCAATACAATGTACAAAATGCGGAAGATGGGGTGCAAGACGTCCGGTGGACGTCTGTTTTGCGCCGACCGGAGCGGAGCGTAGACCTTGGACCCTGGGTTCAAGGGACTCATCGACATACAAAAGAGAAAGACCCAGACAATTGTCCGAGTCTTTCTCTTTTACATGCGGAAGATGGGACTTGAACCCACACGTAGTAACCCACACTAGAACCTGAATCTAGCTCGTCTGCCATTCCGACACTTCCGCTAACAAAACGTATTCTAACACAAAAAAGAGTGTATCGCAAGTAGAAAATATGTTAATATAATAAAGAACAGAAAAAATCAGGGAGTATTATAATATAGAAGATATATGAATGGAAAATTAAAATATAAATTAGGAAATACAATCCTATTATCAGCAAAAATAGGAATCGGGGCGAGTGTTGCAATCTACATCGCAGAGCTTTTGAAACTTCAATATGCGACATCAGCAGGGATTATAACATTGCTTACGCTTATAACAACAAGATGGGGAACCTTTCGGTTATCAGTGCAACGACTCCTTACCTATATAGCCAGTGTGGTTATCTGTTGGGTGGTGTTCAGTATTGTTCCAAGTATGTGGATTGAATATGGTGTGTTTCTGTTCTTGGTCGTACTTATGACAGAATGGCTTGGATGGAAAAGTACTCTTTCGGTAAATGCGGTTATTGGAACACATTTTTTGACAACACAGGATTTTACGATGAAGTTTGCAATTAATGAATTATTGCTTGTTGTGATAGGAATCTCAATAGCCATTATCTTGAATCTGTTCCATATTAACAGCACACATGAGAGTGGAATTATCCATAGTATGCGTCATGTAGAACATGAGATGAAGAAGATTCTTGAAGAGGTAGCGGGATATCTGATGCAACAATCTACCGGTGTACACGCATGGGATGATGTAATCAAGCTCGAAAAGGAATTAGAAGAATATGTGGAACTGGCATCAGAGTATCATCACAATACATTTCAGACGCATCAGGATTACTATGTGGCATATTTTGAGATGCGAATGAAGCAGTGCGGTGCACTTCATAATCTACATTCAGAAATGAGACGTATGCGACAGATGCCACAGCAGGCACATATTGTAGCAGACTTTATCATGGATATTTCGCAGTATGTCACAGAGATGAATAATCCGAAGAAACAGATTGAACAGTTAGAAAGTACGTTGCAGCATTTACGCAATGAAGCATTGCCGGAGACACACGAAGAGTTTGAGGCAAGAGCAGAACTCTATCATGTACTTATGGATTTGGAAGAGTTTCTTCTATATAAAAAGAGATTCGTGGAAGAGATTGATGAGACACAGTTTCGTATATATTGGAAAGAGGAGATAGAAGGGAAATAAGGCTCGCGAGGGAGCCTTATTTTTATGCCTTGAATTCTAACGAATGCTTAAACTCACTAGGAGACATCCCCGTCACTCTCTTAAACACTCGTGAAAAATATTGTGGGTTATCAAAATCAAAGGTATGACTAGTCTTCTTCGTAACAAGCACTAAAAGCAGGGCGCATATCTTCGAGTTGACCCCTGCTAATATTATATTTCTTAGCGAGTGATTCCCAATTTTCTCTCACAATCATTGCAATCTCTTGTGCCATCACTTGTGCGTCAGATTCTTTGATACCGAAATGATGCGCAGTTTCAATGGCCAAGGAGATGGATATCCGGTTGTCATCCTCATTGACGTTCAAAGCAAGTTCGTCGCCGTAAGGCACAGGGTTAACGTCATATAGAGGAGACAGAGTCCAGCCATCTTTGTGAAGAATAAATGCATGATTTCGCAAATGGTCGTCAGTATTAGAAACAGCCATATTAAAAACAATTCGTTTCCATAATTCTATTAAGTCATTTTTGGGATTACATCCATTTGCTTTTATAAAAGAAACCAAATCCAGATAACTACTTCCGTCAGCGGCAGATGCACCATCTGTTTTACCGAGTAAGGTCATGGCAGAAGCAAAATGAATTCGCTTATTACCATTGCGGTCAAAGCGTTTGACAAGAAAAGTACTTCCTAGTTTTGAAAATGTTTCAAGTTTGGATTCCGGAACATTCAATCCACACATTGCTGCTAGGTCATGAACAACTTTTTCCCAAGCACCGCTATTGTTCTCATCATTTTTTGAAGGGAACTTGGCAATCCAAAGATCACCTTTTGTATCTATTACAGTTGCTTTTGGTCTGGCACCGCCCAGCGACGAACCTGGTTTCAATAGCTGATTGAGCCATTTTTCGTTCAGTGCGTTGGCATCATTTTCAAATTGTCTGGATGCCTCTTCTAATGTACGCAAAGTGGCCCAAGGAGGAGTAGTTGTTTCTCTATCATCAGATAAAAAAGGACCATCCTCCTCCAATTTAAAACGAATTCCTCCGATGCGAGTTTCGTCATAAACACCTAAAAGAAAATCGCTATCATTCAGTTTTCGAGGTTTGCGGGATTCCTTGTCTGCAAGTATTCGTTCTCTCTTCGTCATTAACAGTCGTCCCCAGCGGTCAGGGGAAGCATCAGCAAACAAACCAAAGATAGAGTTATGACTTGGATACTGTCTTCCTCCATAAGGAATTAAATCAGGGTCAACAGTGACGGACAGCAACGTATTCTCAAGCCAATGATTATCGTATTCGAAGGAGTAGATTTCTCCGCCTTTTATCATATCAACATAAAGTTTTCCCATTAATAGGGGATTGTCTGTGCTGAAATCATCATACACAAATATTGTTTTTGAATTGGAAGACATACAATCAACGCTCCTTTCGTGGTGCTCGCTTCCTTGTTATTAATTGAAGGTCCTGCATTTTTCTACCCATTGCATCATCTTTCGCCACAAGCAAAAGATCTTTATCCATGTAGCCTAGGGCATGTAGAACAGCGGCATAAATACCGATTGCAACTGACGGACTTCCTTTTTCAACATTCCAAAGAGATGCACGACTAATGCCGGCACGTTCAGAAACGAGTTCGACGGATAGATTTCGGCGAAGCCTTGCCAGTTTGATTTGTTCACCCATTGTTTTTAGTATTTCTTCAGTTGTAGGTAATATATTATATGGATTCTTGGACATGTTTATACCTCCTTAATGTTTATAATTATAAACAAAATACAAGATATTGTCAATAATTATAAATGTTAGCATGAGAGGAGAGTTTCATAACAATACAGCAGTGTAAACATTTTTACAAAAGGATTGCAAAAAATTGTATAAAAGATGGAAATAAATTATGATTGTTTTGCTATTAGAGTAAAAATGGATACAAAATATGCAAAATAATGAGAAACCATCTTGATATATTCTTAAATATCGTATATGCATATGCAAGAGCAGAACTAGGAGATGTGGTAGCAGCAGTGACGGAGTGGTAATATGAATCTTGAGCGTTTTAAAAATATAGTACAATATAATATAGAACATCAATCAGATGTGCAGGAAAAGGTGCGGGATTTCCGCGAGAAGGTAGGAATTACACAAGTATGTAGAACAACAAAAACAAGGCTCGAATGGAGCCTTATTTTTGTGTAAAAAAGTCTTTTATTTACAGATTCCACATCCCAAACTACATCCCGTCGGAGTTCCGGCACATCCACCCATGGCTGTTTCGCGTAGCTCAAACGGAAGACTTCTTCCCACACGGAGCATGGCATCTGCCATCTCATCAAATGGGATATGATGTTTGACGCCACTTAGCACGAGTTCAGCAGAGGTGATGGCATTTGCAACGCCGATGGCATTTCTGCTCTGACATGGTGATTCTACAAGTCCTGCAATCGGATCGCAGACAAGACCGAGCAGATTGGAGAGTGCGAATGTTGCAGCATCCAGACACATTTTCGGAGTTCCGCCCATAATCTCTACAATGGCACTTGCTGCCATTGCACTTGCGGCACCTACTTCGGCCTGACAACCGGCTTCAGCACCGGATACAGAAGCGTTTCTCATCAGAAGGTAGCCAATCGCACTTGCATTTACAAGTCCCTTGCACAATAATTCATCGTTTATATTGTGCTCATCAGCGAGAGCAAGAAGCACGCCCGGCACAACACCGGAAGAACCGGCAGTCGGGGCTGCGACGATAAGTCCCATAGATGCATTGACTTCTAATACTGCCATGCTGTACGCGATCGCTTTGGAAAGCATGGTCCCTGTCACGCAATCTGCAGTTTTACCATGATCTGCGACCAGTTTTGCCTCGCCACCAATCAGTCCTCCGATAGATTTGCCCGGATTTGCAAGTGGCTTTGTTGCAGACTGCTTCATAATTGATAGAGTTTTCTTTAATTTTGCATCAACCTCTTCTATAGAAAGAGAGCCGATAGTGGTCTCTCTCAGTTTCATAATGTCAGAGATAGGGGTATTCAGTTCCTGACATTTTTTTAATAAATCTTTCCCATTATAAAAATCCATATCAGTATCCTCCTACAGTTGAATTAACATCAGATTATCGACGTTCGGGTTCATGCGAATCTTGTCCAACACTTCCTCCGGAATGTTGTGGTCGGATTCTACAACTGTATAAGCATTGGCACCCTTGTTTTCGCGGAAAAGACGCATAAATGCAATGTTTACTTCCTGTTCGCTGAGTGCCTGTGTGATATGGGCTACCACGCCCGGCTTGTCCTGCTGATGTACAATCAGTGTACTGTATTCGCCGGTGAATTCTACGTCAATGTTATCGATGCGTACAATCTTCATCTTGCCTCCGCCGATAGATTCGCCGCGAACGGAGAGTGTGTGGCCATTTACTCCAACGATGTCGATGTCTGCAGTGTTTGGGTGGTTGGTAGTGGTTGTTTCATCTATGATATAATGATATTCCACGCCCATATCTGCAGCATGCGCAAAGGCATCGCGAATACGCTCGTCATCGGTTGCGAAGCCGAGAATACCGCCAAGCAGTGCACGGTCAGTACCGTGTCCGCGGTAGGTTTTGGCAAAAGAACCGTACAGAGTGAAAGTCACCTTCTGTATTGGCTCCGGAAACATCTTTCGCGCCATGAGTGCGATGGAAACTGCTCCTGCTGTATGGGAACTGGATGGACCAATCATGTTTGGTCCGATTACATCGAAAATGCTTAAAAAGTTCATGGTATTTTTCTCCTTGAAAATCTTCTATAAATTAGTATAACAGAAAAATCATTTCAAAGTGATTTTTTTTTGAGAAAAAGTTATTTTAGGATGACTTTTTCTTGAAATCAGAGGTGTATAAGCGTATATTTTTATTATACAGGAGAAAAACATTATGAGAATACAAGGTTTACAAAAATTAACACTTTTGGATTACCCAGAGCACACAGCATGTACCGTGTTCACAGCAGGGTGCAATTTCCGGTGTCCATTTTGCCACAATGCATCCCTAGTGGTGGATATTCCAAAGGAGATTTCCGTTAGCGAAGAGGACTTCTTCTTATTTTTGAAGAAACGTATCGGAATCCTAGACGGTGTATGTGTGAGTGGTGGTGAGCCGCTCTTACAACCGGATATTGAACGATTTATCAAGAAGATCAAGAATATGGGTTTTGCAGTGAAGCTGGATACTAACGGAAGTTTTCCGGACAAGTTGATTCATTTGGTGGAGCAGGGACTGGTGGATTATGTTGCGATGGATATCAAGAATTGCTTAGAGAGTTACGTAATCACAGCAGGCTTCGACGTGTTGGATGTCGAGGCGATTCAGAAAAGTGTTTCTTATTTAAAAGAGGGACATGTACCTTATGAGTTTCGGACAACGGTTGTGAAGCATTATCATTCAAAAGAAAGTTTTGAAGAAATCGGCAAGTGGCTTGCAGGGACAGAGAAATATTTCTTGCAGAACTTTGTGGATTCCGGGGACTTGATTGGGAAGCATACAAGAGGTTGTAGCGAAGAAGAGATGAGAGAGTTCTTACAAGTTGTTCGAAAATATATACCGAATGTGAAATTGCGTGGAATGTAAGTGCATAAAAGAGTATGGGGCGTGACGGAAGTTGCGCCTTATTCTTTGTTATACGGTGTGGAGATGCTTTTTTGTTCCGGCACAGTAGTATATTTACCTTAATTTGAGGAATTACGGTGTGTTTCAAGAAAAGGCAAGTTTACGCAGTATATTCCACAATATATAATGCTAAGTCACACAGTAAGGTACAATATGACCTTCACTATCCCAACAAGATATTGTGTCTTAATAATCATAAAAAAACACAATATCTTGTTGTTTTTTGTATTGACGAACACTATTTATAGTGCTACAATGAACAAACAGGGGAATTGAGTACGGAGGAAGAAAGAAATGTACCAGGTAAAGAAAAGAGATGGAAAGATTGCAGAGTTTAATCTGCAGAAGATTTCAATTGCTATCACAAAAGCATTCGAAGCAAAAGAAATCGAGACACACTCGGACATTATTGACATGCTGGCACTGAAAGTAACAGCAGATTTTACAGGAAAGATTAAGGACGGCTTTGTTCGTGTGGAAGACATTCAGGACAGCGTAGAGTCTGTGCTGATTCAGGCAGGATATGGCGAAGTTGCGAAGGGCTATATCTTGTATCGTAAACAAAGAGAAAGAATTCGTAACATGAAGTCTACAGTTCTCGACTACAAAGAGATTGTGGATAACTATGTAAATGTTAACGACTGGCGTGTGAAAGAGAACTCTACAGTTACATATTCTGTAGGTGGTCTGATTCTTAGTAACTCAGGAGCGATTACAGCTAACTACTGGCTGTCTGAGATTTATGATGAAGAGATTAGCAACGCACACAGAAATGCAGACATTCATATTCACGATTTGTCAATGTTGACAGGTTACTGTGCAGGATGGTCACTCAAACAACTAATTCAGGAAGGATTAGGGGGAGTTGTTGGAAAGATTACATCTGCACCTGCAAAACATTTATCAACACTTTGTAACCAGATGGTGAACTTCTTAGGCATCATGCAGAATGAATGGGCAGGAGCACAGGCGTTCTCATCATTCGATACATATCTTGCACCATTTGTAAAAGTGGACAACTTGAGCTATGAACAAGTGAAAAAATGTGTGGAATCATTCGTATACGGTGTGAATACACCGAGCCGTTGGGGAACACAGTCTCCATTTACTAATATCACATTAGACTGGACAGTTCCTAACGACCTTGCAGAGCTTCCTGCAATCGTTGGCGGAAAGGAAATGGACATCAAATACAAAGATTGTAAAAAAGAAATGGATATGATCAATAAAGCATTCCTTGAAATTATGATCGAAGGTGATGCAAACGGCCGTGGATTCCAGTATCCAATTCCTACATATTCTATTACAAGAGACTTTGATTGGTCAGATACAGAGAACAACCGCTTATTGTTTGAAATGACAGCAAAATACGGAACACCATACTTCTCTAACTATATCAACAGTGATATGGAACCAAGTGATGTCAGAAGTATGTGCTGCCGTCTGAGATTAGACCTTCGTGAGCTTCGTAAGAAATCCGGTGGTTTCTTCGGTAGCGGTGAGAGCACAGGTTCTGTAGGTGTTGTTACAATTAACATGCCAAGAATCGCTTACCTTTCAAATGATGAGAGTGAATTCTACAGAAGATTAGACCGCTTGATGGACATTTCTGCACGTTCACTCAGCATAAAACGTTCGATTATTACGAAACTTTTGGATGAGGGGCTGTATCCATATACAAAGAAATATTTAGGAACATTCAACAATCACTTCTCAACAATCGGTCTTGTTGGTATGAACGAGGCAGGACTTAACGCGAAGTGGTTACAGGCAGACATGACTCATGAAAAGACTCAGGAGTTCTCAAAACAGGTACTCAACCACATGAGAGAGAGACTTTCAGATTATCAGGAAATGTACGGCGACCTTTACAACTTGGAAGCTACACCTGCTGAGTCAACAACCTATCGTCTTGCAAAACATGACGTAGCAAGATATCCGGATATTATCACAGCAGCAGAAGAAGGCGGAGCACCATACTATACAAACAGCTCACATCTTCCTGTTGGCTATACATCAGATATTTTCGAAGCACTTGATATTCAAGATGAACTTCAGACATTGTACACATCAGGAACTGTATTCCATGCATTCCTTGGTGAGAAGCTTCCTGATTGGAAAGCAGCAGCTGATTTGGTTCGCAAGATTGCTAACAACTACAAGCTTCCATACTACACAATGTCACCTACATACTCTATCTGTAAAGATCATGGTTACCTCACAGGCGAACAGTACACATGTCCACACTGTGGAGCAGTGACAGAGGTTTACAGCCGTATCACAGGTTACTATCGTCCGGTTCAAAACTGGAATGATGGTAAGTCACAGGAATACAAAGAGCGTAAGGTTTACGACATTGCGAACTCTAAATTAGTAGAGAAAGAAGTGGAAACCGCAGAGGAAGCGCCGGTAGTTGCAGATGCAGAAGACAGAACCATGCTCTTTACTACAAAGACTTGTCCAAACTGCAGAATCGTATGTGGTATGCTCGAAGATGCTAACATTGCATATGAGAAAATTGATGCAGAAGAAGCACCGGAGTTGGTAGAACAATTCGGAATCAGACAAGCTCCTACATTGGTAGTGGTAAAGAACGGCGAAGCAAGCATTTATGCAAATGCATCGAATATCATTGGTTATATTAGTGAAAACTAATTAGTCATTTAAAGAAAGTTATAGCATGAAAGTGTTATAACTTTCTTTTTTAATGGATTTTATGCTTCTTATTTCTTGCAATAGAGAAAGGTATATGATACAATAAGAAAAAGTCGCGACAATAATAATTCAATTCAAAAGCGAATCGCTATTATTTTCGAAACAACAATTAAAATCAAATTGAACCGATGTGAATTTGTTTCTCATAGGTGTAATTTTTGTACCTATTTTTACGCAGGAGGATAAGTATTATGAAGAAAAATGAAATAGTAATTTTTGAAACGGAAGATAAGAAAGTATCTATGCCAGTAATGGTAGAAAATGAAAGTGTTTGGTTAAATCGAAATCAAATGGCAGAGCTGTTTGACCGAGATGTCAAAACAATTGGTAAGCACATTAACAATGCTTTAAAGGAAGAATTAAACAGAGATTTGGCAACTGTCGCAAATTTTGCGACAGTTCAAATGGAAGGAGAAAGAGAAGTTGTAAGAGAAATAGAACACTATAATCTTGACGTTATCATTTCCGTTGGATACCGTGTGAAGTCCCAACGTGGTGTGGAATTTCGCAAATGGGCTAATTCTGTTCTAAAGCAATATATTATGCAGGGCTATGCTGTCAATAGCAATCGTATCAAACAATTGGGAGAAGTGATACGAATTATGAAACGAACAGAAAACTCATTGGACAGTAAACAAGTGCTTTCGGTTATTGAAAAATACAATACAGCACTGAATTTGTTAGACTCTTATGACCATCAGAACATGCGGCGCCCAAAAGGTAACGAGGCTACATATGTCCTAACTTATGACGAATGCAAATCAGTAATTGATAGTATGAGATTTGGGAATGAATCGGACCTTTTTGGAAGGGAAAAGGATGATTCTTTTAAAGGAAGTATTGGAAATATCTATCAATCATTTGCAGGACAAGAAATATACGAATCTCTAGAAGAAAAAGCTGCAAACCTATTATATTTCGTAGTTAAAAATCATAGCTTCCTTGATGGGAATAAGCGTATTGCAGCAACAATGTTTCTATATTTCCTAGACAAGAATCAGGCGTTGTTCATAGATGGCAGAAAAACCATTGAGGATTCGACATTAGTAGCGCTCACTATTATGCTTGCGGAGTCTAAGCCAGACGAAAAAGAAATGATGATTAGCGTTGTAATGAATTGTATGAAATAAATGATTGACGAATCACAAAACGAATACTATAATACAAATATATGTGAAAAGCGATGACGGAACGAGTAACTATTCGGAACCATCCAGAGAGAGAAGCGTATGCTGAGAGCTTCTTATGCGGAAGAGTAGTGAAGACCACTCCTGAGCTGTGCGCGATAAGCGTTACCGTAATTCCGCGTTAAGGAAGTGAAAGTGAAACATTAAGGTGGAACCGTGTGTTAATTGAAATAATGCACCCTTATACAACAAGCATGTTGTCTGAGGGTGCTTTTTGTATCCAAAGACAGAAGAATTTAGGAGGAAACCAAGATGAAAGTAATGTTAAAAGACGGCTCTAGTATGGAATTTGAAAACGGCGTATCCGTATTAGATGTTGCAAAGACAATCAGCGAAGGTCTCGGAAGAGCAGCCTGCGCAGCAAAAGTAAATGGAGAGGTAGTGGATATCAGAACAGAACTTGATGAAGACTGCGAACTTGAGATTCTGACATTTCGTGATGAAGAAGGAAAGAAAGCATTCAGACATACGGCATCTCACGTGATGGCTCAGGCTGTTAAGAGACTGTACCCGGATGTAAAATTAGCAATCGGACCTGCAATTGATGACGGATTCTACTACGATTTTGATAAAGCAACTGCATTTTCGGCAGAGGAGCTTGCTGATATCGAAAAAGAGATGAAGAAGATTGTAAAAGAAAATATCAAATTAGAAAGATTTACACTTCCTAGAGAAGAGGCAATCAAGTTCATGGAAGAAAAAGAAGAGCCATATAAAGTGGAACTGATTCAGGACCTTCCGGAAGGTTCTGTGATTTCTTTCTACAAACAGGGAGATTTCGTAGACCTCTGTGCGGGACCACATCTTATGAGCACGAAAGCAATCAAAGCATTCAAACTCATTTCCTCATCTATGGCTTACTGGAGAGGTGATTCCAACAAGGCGCAACTTCAACGTATCTATGCAACTGCTTACGATAACAAAGAAGATTTGGCGGCACACATGGAACGTTTGGAAGATATTAAGAAACGTGACCACAACAGACTTGGCCGTGAGATGGAACTCTTTGCAACTGTTGATGTAATCGGTCAGGGTCTTCCTCTTATGCTTCCAAAGGGAACAAAGATGATTATGAAGCTCCAAAGATGGATTGAAGATTTGGAAGATAGAGAGTGGGGATATGTTCGTACAAAGACTCCGCTTATGGCAAAATCTGACCTTTACAAGATTTCAGGACACTGGGATCACTATAAGGATGGAATGTTTGTGTTAGGTGATGAAGAAGTGGATAAAGAAGTATTTGCGCTTCGTCCGATGACATGTCCGTTCCAATACTATGTATATAAGAATTCACAGAAATCATACCGCGATCTTCCGTACAGAATGGGTGAGACTTCTACGTTATTCCGTAATGAAGATTCCGGTGAAATGCACGGACTGACACGTGTGCGCCAGTTTACCATCAGCGAAGGTCATAACGTAATCCGTCCGGACCAGGCAGAAGAAGAACTTCAGAACTGCTTGAACCTTGCTATTCACATTTTAACAACTTTGGGATTGCAAGATGAAGTAACTTACCGTTTGTCAAAATGGGATCCGGAAAACAAGACAAAATATCTTGGTGATGAGGCGTACTGGGAGAGTACACAGGATGCACTTCGTCAGATCTTGATTGAAAAAGGAATCAACTTTACAGAAGCTGACGGAGAAGCTGCATTCTACGGACCGAAGATTGATATTCAGGCGAAGAATGTATATGGCAAAGAAGACACGATGATTACCATTCAGTTAGACTGTGCGATTGCAGAGAAATTCGATATGTACTATATTGATCAGAATGGAGACAAGGTGCGTCCTTACATCATTCACAGAACATCACTTGGATGCTACGAGAGAACACTTGCATGGCTCATCGAAAAATATGCAGGTAAGTTCCCGACATGGCTCTGTCCGGAGCAGGTTAGAATCCTTCCGATTTCTGAAAAATATGCAGATTACGCAGAGAAGGTTCGCAAGGAGCTTGCAAGAAATGATGTGGATGTTACAGTGGACAATCGTTCTGAAAAGATTGGTTACAAGATTCGTGATGCGAGACTTTCTAGATTACCATACATGCTTATTGTAGGTGAGAAGGAAGAGGCAGAAGGACTTGTTTCCGTAAGAAGTCGTTTTGCAGGTGATGAAGGACAGAAGAGCATTGAAGCATTTGTAGAACAGATTTGTAAGGAAATCCGTACGAAAGAAATCAGAAAAGAGGAGTGTTAATCGTGAAACTCGGATTTATCGGTTGTGGCAATATGGCTACAGCCATTATCAAAGGTATTATTTCAAATGGTATTCTGGATGCCAATGAGATTATCGCTTCGTGCAAAACTGTAGCGAGTCGAGACAAGGCAAAAGAGGGTCTTGGAATTGTGATGGCAGAAAGCAACAGAGAAGTTGTAGAGAAGTCAGAAATCCTCGTGCTTGCAGTGAAACCTCAGTTTTTTGAAGAGGTAATTGCGGAGATTAAGGATGTTGTAAAGGATAATCAGATGGTTATTACACTTGCGCCTGGAAAGACACTTGCATGGCTTGAGGGACAGTTTGGAAAACCATTAAAAATCATTCGTACGATGCCAAATACACCTGCAATGGTACAGGAGGGTATGACTGCCGCTTGCCCAAACCCATATGTAACAGAGGATGACATGGCATATGTGACACGTATTCTGGAAGGCTGTGGTGCTGTAGAAGTAGTTCCAGAACGACTCATCGATGCAGTAGTTGCTGTCAGCGGAAGTTCTCCGGCATACGTATATATGCTCATCGAAGCGATGGCGGATGCGGCTGTCGCAGAGGGAATGCCGAGAAAACAAGCGTATACATTTGCTGCAAAGGCTGTTATGGGCAGTGCCAAGATGGTTCTTGAGACAGGAAAACATCCGGGAGAGCTCAAGGATATGGTATGTTCGCCGGGCGGCACAACGATTGAGGCTGTAAAGGTTTTGGATGAGACGGGATTCAGAGGCTCCGTGATGCAGGCGATGGAAGTCTGCGCAGAGAAGTCGAGAAATATGTAAACTACTATGAAAGATGAGGGAATCATATGATTACACAGAGATTTTATTTAAAAGAATATTTTCCGGAGTTAGGAGAAAATGGATGTAATGCTTATATGGATTGTTATATCCCATCTGCTTTTGAGAATGCGGGAGAAGCATTTGCCAAGAAGAAATATCCTTGTATGGTAGTGTGCCCGGGTGGGGGATATGAGTTTACCAGTGACCGCGAGGCAGAAGGCATTGCACTACAATTTGTGGCAGAGGGATATCGTGCAGTTGTTGTTCGCTATTCTGTTGCACCACACGTATTTCCACAGCATTTAAGAGAAATAGCAGGTGCGATGGAACTGATTTACCAGAATGCAGAACAGTGGAATATTGAAACTTCAAGAGTTGCAATCATTGGATTTTCAGCCGGTGCACATTTGGCGGCTCAGTATAGTAATCGTTATGATTGTCCGGAAGTCAGAGAAGTATTTCCGGAGAGTAAGCCGGTACAGGCAAGTATTCTGAGTTATCCGGTTATTACAGATGACCCGCAATATAAACATGGAGGTTCTATCAGAAAATATCTCGGTTATGAACCGACAGAGCGAAATGAAAAAGGCTGTGCCAACGAGTGTGTGGTTTCAGAAAAGACTCCGCCGACATTTATCTGGCATACGGCCGAGGATCAGGCAGTTCCGGTTCAGAATAGTTTGCTCTATGCCAAGGCGCTTGCTGATTACAAAGTGCCATTCGAAATGCATATCTATCCATTTGGTGAACATGGACTTTCTACAGTGGACGATGTTGCCTATGTGGAAGAAAAACCGTCTCATGTTGCAAGAGCGAGCAAGTGGGTGAAAGATGTGAAGACATGGCTTAAGATGATAGGTGTTTAGACAAAATATAAGAAGGGGTATGTCAGATACGAATTTTCGGTTCGTTCATGCGTAACCCCTTCTCTTTATATTAATACACCATCTAAATAATGAGAGATAGAACGTCTGATATTTTTTTTCATATCTACTTTTGCATTTCGAAGTGCCCATTCAAATGCATTTCCGATTACCAACATACGAATATCTGTGACCACTTCCTCAATGGAAAGTTTTAACTGAATTGCATTGGCGGCTACGGCCTTTTCTAAATATTGTTGCACGGTGACAATCGGATAAGGTCGCTCAGTACGGATGTCCGGATTGAGGGCCTGATTCCTTGTGTGGTAATAGCCTGCGATGAAGTCTACTCCAAGTACATAACAGTAGGATGCGTAATTGAGGTAAACCTCTACAATGGCCTCCTTGGCGCTTTCTTTGTCGGCCGGTATCCCTAAAAGTTCCGGATTAATAGAAGGCTGTTCTTCCAAGTGATAAGAGAGCAAATCGTCCTTGGATTGAAAGTGGTGGTAGAAGCTTCCGTTTGACACACCGGCCACTTCGCATATATTTTTAATAGACAGATTTTCATAACCATTCTTCTGTAAAATTTCTTTTGCAGCCTGAAAGATACGTTCTTTGGTCTCTTTTGATTTTTGCTGCTGTTTGGAAAGTTTGATATCTGATTCCATATTGCTACATCCTTTAAAGAATTATTTTATTCATCATAGCACAAAAAAATAAATAAAACAAGAAAAAACAGAGTACACTCTGTAACGTATCACAATTGTGAACGTCTTGTATTGACTTTGTTATAGTGGGATTATATAATTTTGATATGACTTTCTGAAGGACTTAGGAGGAGCAGGAAATGCGACAGAACTTAAAAGAAAATATAGAAAAAGTAATTATTGGAAAGAGTGAGGTAATTGACCTAGTTTTGACTGCTTTTATTGCAGGAGGGCATGTGCTTTTGGAGGATATGCCGGGAACCGGAAAAACGATGTTGGCAAAGGCGTTGGCACGTTCTCTTGATATGCAATTTTCAAGAGTGCAGATGACGCCGGATTTGTTGCCTTCAGATGTGACAGGACTTAGCATTTATAATATGAAGACCGGGGAGTTTGAATTCCATGAGGGCCCGGTATTTACCAAGATTTTGTTGGCCGATGAAATCAATCGTGCGACGCCGAGAACGCAGGCCAGTCTTCTCGAATGTATGGAGGAAAAACAGGTGACGGTAGATGGTGTGACTAGAAAATTGGAGGAGCCGTTTTTTGTCATTGCCACCCAGAATCCAATTGAGACCTCGGGTACATTTCCGCTTCCGGAAGCGCAGCTGGACCGTTTTATGATGTTGCTTAGCATGGGACCGATGGAAGCAGAACAGGAGCGCATGATTCTGGAGCAGTATAGACTGAAAAATCCAATCGATGAAATTACAGCTGTGGCGAGTGCAGACGATATCAGAGCGATGCAAACATCTTGTCGTGAGGTATACATACATCCGGAGCTTGTGGATTATTTGCAAAAAATATGTATGGCAACCCGCAAGCGCAAAGAAGTTAAGGTGGGCGTGAGCGTTCGTGGTGCGTTAGCATTTATGCGTGCTGTTCAGGCCTATGCCTGCCTGCAAGGAAGAACTTATGTAATTCCTGAAGATATTAAAAAGCTTGCAGTACCTGTGTTGGCGCATCGTCTCGTGTTAGATGGCAATTATTATCTCAGGGATGCAGCACAGACACAGATAGAAATCATTTTGAAGGAAATACCGGTCCCTACGGAAGAATGGGGCGATGTGAAAGGAACACTATGACACTTGTTTATTTGGGAATTGTGGCTTTGGTCTGTATCTATGTTACAACATCTATTTACAGCAGGTTTTGGGATCACGGACTGACAGTAGAGGTGTTGTTCTCTCAGCTCGAGGTGGAGGAGGGGCAACGTCTGTTTTTAAGAGAAAAAGTAGAAAATCGAAAATGGCTGCCACTTCCTACCCTTATGGTTAAGTTTGAAATGGACCGAAATATCCTATGTCTGGATGGGATGAATACAAGTGTTACCGATAGACAGTACCGCAGTGACTGGGTGGCTATGATGCCGTATAAAAGAGTGACACGTTCCATAGAAGTTGAGGGAACTAAGAGAGGCTATTATAGTATTGATGAGGTTCGGCTTGCGACAACAGATATTTTGTTTCACAGCCGGTTAAACAAAAATGTTTCGAACCATACGCGACTATATGTGTATCCGTCCAGGTCTAAATTCTTTCGGTTGCCTGAGATTTTCAGCCGAATGTACGGCGAATACCTATTGAATCGTCGAATACAAGAGGATTCCATGGAATTCATGGGCATTCGCGATTACGTGCAGACCGATTCCATGCGTAAGATTAACTGGAAGGCATCGGCACGTACAGGAAGCCTTAAAGTGAATCAATATCATGACAGCACCAGTCAGAGACTTACTATTTTTTTGAATGTATCTCAGACGGGGATACTGCGTTATTATGATTTGATAGAAGAATCCATCAGAATCTGTCGCAATTTTATCGAAGAATTTGTGCATAAGGGGATTCCGGTACGTATTGTCAGCAATGGTGTGGACAAATTAACAAAGCAGGAGATTTTTATTCGAGAGGGTGCAGGGCTTTCGCACATTGATGCATGCTTAAAAGAATTAGCAAGAATGGATATCTATGCACCGTCCCGCAATATGGCAGATGTGATTCGACAGCAGAGTAGGCAGAAAACGAAGCAGGCTTCACAGGGAGAGGTGTCACTTCTTATTTCCGCTGAACAAAATGCAGAACTGGGAGAAGCATATCTGAATTTTGCAGGGGAAGAAGGTAGTGCCAACTGGCTGATACCGATTCACGAGTCGATGAAAGGATATTTGACAGAGCATGTCAGTGATGAGACATTGCGTGGAAGCAGCGGCAATTATATACATACGGAGTATCTTGTGATGGAGGAATTGGGACGATGAAGCATTTGATAAGAAGTGTAACACATATGATTATCAGCGCTACCTTCATGTTACTTTTTGTTAACATATTTGATTCGTCACGGGAACTTGCAGGATATACATTGCTCACAATGTTGCTTGTTATGTTTCTCTATATACTCCGCAATAAGACAGAATCATTTTGGGTTTTCTTAGGGTGTCATTTTGTATTGCTTTTGGGAGGAAGTTTTCTGATAGGAGCCATGAGTGCTTATAAATGGTACATTGCAGTATGGTGCTTCTGGATATTGTATTCTGCCATTTTGAGATTGGTTCCGGCAGCAGAGAACCTAGATGAACCGGGTGCGATATACGTGGTCGTGCTTGTAATGGAACATCTAGGTATTCGTGCTTTGGAAATAGGACTGGTCGCGCAGCGTTTGAGTTTGATAAGCACAGTGTTTGTTTTCCTGCTATATCTGTTGTATGGGAATCTGGAGTCTATGGATGAATTCATATATCTCGGCAGCTTTTCAAGCAAGGTAGACGAACAAGGAATGCGGAAATTAAACAGACGTATATCGCTTCTGTATACCGGAATCTTGGGAGTACTTTTGACGGTATTCAGTTCGTTTCGTGTAGACGGTCTGTGGAATACTGTTTCAGGATGGATTCGAAGTATTTTACGTTTTCTGATAAGTCTGATTCCGATGGCAGAACAGATGCCGCAGGAGGAAAAGGAAGAGGCAGAAAAGGAAATGTCGAACATGCTGCAGCAGATGATGCCGGAGCAGGAAATTCCTGCCTGGCGACAGCTATTGCAGGAAATCTTTCGTGGCATCATGATATTTGTGATTGTAGTAGCCATCATAGCCGGAATTGTCTATGCGGCGATGTATGTGTACCGTCATTTTTATAACAAAAAGGAACGTGAAGATGGAGATAAAGTGATAGAAACACTTTCATTTGGCGAGCGCGTTACGAAGGAAAAGAAAACGGGATTTTTCGAGAGGTTTGAGAAGAATCCTGCAAGACGCATACGAAAGATATATAAGAAAAGGCTGAAACGGGCTGGTGCAAAGAACCTATCTTCTTTTTGGTATATGTCACCGAATGAACAGGTACAGTTTCTGCGTAAGCAGGGAGTTTTGGAAGAAACGATAGAAGAAATGAAGGATTTGTATGAAAAAGCACGTTATAGCACAGATTTGGTGACAGATGTGGAAGTAGAACGTATGCGAACAATCCTATAATAAAATAAAACAAGATTGAGGAAATTAGTATGGACATTATTCAGAAATTGACAGAAGAATTAGAAGTGAAGAGATGGCAGGTGGAAGCTGCCGTAGGACTGATTGACGAAGGGAATACAATACCGTTTATTTCCCGTTATCGTAAAGAAGTAACGGGTTCTTTAAACGACGAACAGCTTCGTAAATTACATGAGAGATTACAGTATCTGCGCAACTTGGAAGAAAAGAAGGAGCAGGTGCTGGCAACGATAGAAGAACAGGGGAATCTCACCGAGGAACTAAAGGCTCAGATTCTCGCGGCTGAGACATTGGTAGTGGTAGAGGACTTATATCGTCCATACCGTCCGAAGAGAAGAACGAGAGCGACAATCGCAAAGGAAAAAGGATTGGAGCCATTGGCAGCACTTATTATGCTTCAGAGATTAGAGATGCCACTGGAACAAGCCGCAGAAGAATATATTTCAGAGGAAAAAGAAGTGGCTTCGGCAGAAGAGGCAATAGAGGGTGCGAAGGATATTATTGCAGAATCCATTTCCGATGAAGCGGACTATCGTATCTACATTCGTGAACTGACAACAAAGCAGGGTAAAATTACTTCTGTTGCAAAGGATGAAGAGGAACAGTCCGTATATGAGATGTACTACAACTTTGAAGAACCGATTACGAAGTTGGCGGGTCATCGTGTGCTTGCACTTAACAGAGGGGAGAAAGAGAAATTCTTAACTGTGAAGGTGGAGGCGCCGGAAGAGAAAGTACTTCAATATCTTGAAAAACAGGTGATTGTTTCAGATAACCAATATACGAAGCCGGTCCTTCAGGAAGTTATCGCAGACAGTTATAAGCGTCTCATCGCACCGGCAATTGAGCGAGAAATACGTAATGCGTTGACAGAAAAAGCAGAGGATGGAGCAATCGAAGTGTTCGGTAAGAATCTGGAGCAACTTCTGATGCAACCACCGATTGTGGGACAGACCGTGCTTGGTTGGGACCCGGCATTCCGTACCGGATGTAAGCTGGCAGTTGTGGATGCGACAGGTAAGGTCCTTGATACAACAGTGATTTATCCGACAGCTCCGACGACAGAGCAGAAGATTGCAGCAGCAAAAGAGACGTTGAAGAAATTGATTCGCAAATACAACATTACACTGTTTTCAGTTGGAAATGGAACTGCATCCCGTGAATCGGAGCAGATTATCGTAGAACTCTTCAAAGAGATTCCGGAGAAAGTACAATATATCATCACAAATGAAGCAGGGGCTTCTGTATACTCTGCAAGTAAGCTTGCAACAGAAGAATTTCCGAACTTTGATGTAGGGCAGAGAAGTGCTGCGTCGATTGCAAGAAGATTGCAGGACCCACTTGCAGAACTTGTAAAGATAGACCCGAAGTCTATTGGTGTTGGTCAGTATCAGCATGATATGAACCAGAAGAAACTCAGTGAGGCACTTTCCGGAGTCGTAGAAGATTGTGTAAATAAGGTTGGCGTGGACCTCAACACAGCATCTGCACCACTTCTTGCATATATTTCCGGCATCTCCGGAACTTTGGCAAAGAATATTGTGGCGTATCGCGAGGAAAACGGAACCTTCAAAGACCGTAAAGACCTTCTGAAGGTCGCAAAACTCGGACCAAAGGCATATGAGCAATGTGCCGGTTTCATGCGTATCCAGGGTGGCAAGAATCCATTGGACGGAACAAGTGTGCATCCGGAAAGTTATGAAGCTGCAGAAAAGTTACTCGTGAAATTAGGTTATACAACAGAGGATATCGCAGGCGGTAACTTGAATGGATTATCCAAATCCGTGAAGGATTATAAGAAACTTGCCGAAGAGCTTGAAATCGGTGAGATTACACTTCGCGATATTGTGAAGGAGTTGGAAAAACCTGCTCGTGACCCGCGTGATGAGATGCCAAAGCCAATCCTCAGAACAGACGTATTGGAGATGAAGGATTTGACTGAGGGCATGATTCTCAAAGGAACCGTTCGTAACGTTATAGACTTTGGTGTATTTGTGGATATCGGTGTACATCAGGACGGTCTCGTTCACATTTCACAGATTACTGACAAGAAGTTTATCAAGCATCCGCTTGAGGTTGTGAGTGTCGGTGATATTGTGGAAGTGAAGGTTATGAGCGTGGATTTGCAGAAAAAGCGAATTCAGTTGACGATGAAGATATAATGTATTACGTTAAAAGTGTCATCCCCGCCACTTTGAAATTTCGGCACGCCCCAGTATTTGGTGTAGAACCGGATTTTATTATGTTGGCTGGGTAAATATTGATTGAAATCAACATAAATACCCACGATTTTCAAAAATCGTGGGTATTATTTTGCAATTTCTATATTTCTATAGAAAATTTTGAAGAATTTCTTGATTTTTTTGCTTGTTATAATGCAAATATGGGTATAAAGTAACTAAAATGCCGATTGAATACCCAAAATAGTTTCAGGTTTTAAATGATTCCCTTAAGGGATAAAACAAATAAGATACAAGTTACAATCATAAGACTTGCAACAAGTATGATACCCCAAGATGTTTTCTTTGGTGTGTTGGTTTTAGATTGCTCTATCAGTCCGCTTTTACGCAATGCAGTTATGACAGGACGGTATAGTAGGAAAGCGAATCCTGCGTTTAGACCGGCTTTCAGCAAATTAAATGGAAGAAAAACAGGAAGCAACATGCCGACAATCTGGTCCCGTGTTGCGTTCATGTAAAGTGGAGTAATAAGATAATTCCACAGTAGCATTACTGAAGTCATTGTAATACATCCTGTTAATAATCCAACAATTGCTCCCGATAACGTACGTTTCCTTTTATAGATAAATGAAGCGGTACATGCAAATGAGCAGGTAGATATCACATTCATAATCAGTCCAATCACACCCGTGTCGCTTATTGTTATCATCTCAATAAGAGAGACAACCAAAGAAATGAGAAAAGCTGTTGCAGGTCCCCAGATTAAGCCGCCTAATGTAATTATAATATCTTTGGGGTCATAACTTAGAAATAAGATAATTGGAATTCGACCGATAGTAACTGCCACAAAGGCGATGGCACAGAACATGGCTGTTGCAGTAAGTTTTTTTACGTTGTTTTTCATTTTGATGTCCTCCTTCTTTCATCCAGACTATACTGTTGGTTTTGGAATTACACCAAATCATGCAATGATATGCTCGCGGACTTTACCGCCAGTCGGGAATTACACCCTGCCCTGAAGAATTTTTTATTCTGTTGAATGCATTTTACTACTAAAATCAGAAAAATGCAATGGTAATAAACAGAATGCTGTGCTATAATTTCTATGGCACAGCATTTTGTGTGAAAAACACTATATAAAATGGAGGAATAACATGTCAGTAAAGTTTCAGGTGCAAATGACAGATAAATATATGTATGACTTTATGCTGTATCACAACTATACGCATGCGAGCGGGCTTATGAGTGCCATCGCAGGTGTGCTATGTTTTGCAGTGTTTTTGACCAAAATCAGTAATGGAGATATGCAGTCATCTATATTGTGGCTGATGTGTGCAATCTTAATGCTGGTTATCAACCCGCAGAGCATGAAGACCAGAGCGACGACGCAAGTGAAGAATACACCGATGTTTCAAAAGCCTTTGGAGTATGAGATTCACGAAGAGGGTATTACGGTCAGACAGGATGACCAGGAAGTGAAGAATACGTGGGAGGATTTCACAAAGGCAGTCAGCACCGGGAAGAGCATACTTTTATATATGGGACGAATTCGTGCAATTATTCTTCCGAAGGAATGCATGGGCGAGCAATATGAGGAAGTGCTGAAGATGATTCACACACATATGCCGCCGAAAATGGTGAAAATTCGTCATATTCATTAGAAGAGGTTTGAAATGATTATTGAGACAAGAAGTGCAAAGGAAACCTATCAATTAGGAATAGAGATTGGCCGAAAGGCAACAAAAGGACAAGTTTACACGTTAGTGGGCGACCTTGGTGTTGGAAAAACAGTTTTTACACAGGGATTAGCGAAAGGACTTGAGATTGATGAGCCAATCAGCAGTCCGACATTTACAATCGTGCAGGTGTATGATGAGGGACGTCTTCCATTCTACCACTTCGATGTATATCGCATTGGTGATATCAGCGAGATGGACGAGATTGGGTTTGAAGATTATGTTTACGGTGAGGGCGTATCATTGATTGAGTGGGCGAATCTCATTGAAGAGATATTGCCGCAAGAGCACATCGCCATCACGATTGAAAAAGATTTGGAACAAGGATTTGATTATCGAAGGATTACGATAGAAGAGGAGGCGTAAGAATGCGCATACTTGCATTAGACAGTTCAGGATTGGTTGCAACGGTTGCGATTGTGGAGGACGAACAGACCATTGCAGAATACACAGTGAATTATAAGAAGACGCATTCTCAGACATTGCTTCCGATGTTGGATGAGATTGTGAAAATGACAGAGTTTGACCTTGACACGATTGATGCCATTGCAGTTGCGGGGGGACCTGGTTCTTTTACGGGACTTCGCATCGGTTCCGCGACAGCTAAAGGCTTGGGACTTGCTCTTAATAAACCACTTATCCATGTTCCGACCGTAGACGGAATGGCATACAATCTGTTTGGATGTACGGGACTGATTTGCCCGATGATGGATGCGAGAAGGAATCAGGTGTATACCGGTATCTATCGTTTTGAACAGGGGTTTGAGATTGTTGAAGAGCAAATGGCGATTGCGGTTTCGGAGCTAATAGACAAACTCAATGCTTACGGCGAGAAAGTGACTTTCCTTGGAGATGGTGTTCCGGTCTACGCAAAACAGTTAGAGGAAGGACTTACTGTTCCGTATAGCTTTGCACCGGCACATGTCAACAGACAGAGCGCGGCGGCAATTGGAACATTGGGTATGAAATATGCCTTGGAGGGTAAGACGGAGACAGCAACAGAACATCAGCCGGATTATCTTCGTGTCTCACAGGCAGAACGGGAGCGTGCAGAGAAGAATGCCAATCTTTCGTAATGTAACAGAAGAAGATATTAAATATATTGGTGAATTAGAGGCGAAGACATTTACGGATGCATGGACAGAACAGAGCGTGCGAGATACGTTTGTGCAAAAGCAGGCGTTTATCACAGTTGCTGACGATGACGGCAAGGTGGTCGGATACTGCATCATTTACTATGTGATGGATGAGGCAGAGATTGCCCGTATTGCAATCAGTGAAGATGTGAGAAGAAAAGGTCTTGGAAAAGGTCTTTTGGATTATACCTGCAAGTGTTGCAGAGATAAGCAGATTGAGAGGCTTCTTTTGGACGTCAGAGAGAGCAATGAAGGTGCAATTGCATTTTATCAAAAACATGGCTTCCAAACGGATGGAATCCGTAAGAACTTTTATGAGATGCCAAAGGAGGATGCGGTGCTCATGAGTATGTCTTTGGTGTAGCACTGGCAACTGATACAACGTTTTCCACTAGGAACAAAAGTAGGAAAATATTATAATTAGACGTAGCAACTTCAAATTCAAAGGAGGAAATTGTATGCGTCACTATAAGATAGAAGAGATTAAGACGATAAGAAAAATTATTTGTAATAAATGCGGAAAAGAGATTCCTATAAAGGGTGATATTGCACAGGAGGATGTGCTTGATGTAGTGAAGAGATGGGGATACTTTTCTAAGAGAGATAATGAAGTGCATAAGTTTGATCTGTGCGAGCAATGCTATGACGAACTGATTGCAACATTTCAGATTCCGATAGAGATAGAATAGGCAGGGGAAAATATGTTAGATGTTTGTTTGCTTGGTTGTGGCGGAATGATGCCACTTCCATATCGCTGGCTGACGGCCCTTATGACACGATTTAACGGCAGCAGTTTGCTTATTGACTGCGGTGAGGGAACGCAGGTCGCAATAAAAGAAAAAGGATGGAGTTTCAAACCAATCGATGTGATATGTTTCACACATTATCACGGGGACCACATCAGTGGACTTCCGGGACTTTTGCTCACCATGGGCAATGCAGACCGCACAGAGCCGTTGACGTTGATTGGACCGAAGGGATTGGAGCGTGTGGTGAATGCACTTCGCGTCATTGCACCGGAGCTTCCGTTTGAGATTAAGTTTATAGAGATTACACAGCCGGAAGAGACTTTTGAAATGAACGGATATCGATTGAAGGCGTTTCGTGTGAATCACAATGTAGTTTGTTATGGTTATACACTTGAGATTGACCGCGCAGGCAAGTTTGATTTGGAACGTGCGATGGAACAGGAGATTCCAAAGCAGTATTGGAAACATCTCCAAAAGGGTGAAACCATCGAGGATAACGGCAAAGTCTACACTCCGGCTATGGTGCTCGGACCGGCACGCAAAGGCATCAAGTTGACATACACTACAGATACCAGACCGACAAACTCTATTCGTGAGAATGCAAAAGGCTCAGACCTTTTTATATGCGAAGGAATGTACGGGGAAGAAGAGAAGGATGCAAAAGCGGCAGAATATAAGCATATGACCATGTATGAGGCAGCTGAGATTGCAAAAGGTGCTGAGGTTGAAGAAATGTGGTTGACACATTACAGTCCGTCGCTGAATCGTCCGGAAGAATATATGGACAAGGTTCGCGAAATCTTCCCAAATGCGAAGGCGGGGAAGGATGGTATGTCAGCAGAACTTATATTTCCTGAAGAATAGAACCTAGTGTGATTTTAAATGGACACTTATCTGGATAAGAGGAAGAGCAAATGACAGAACAGAAGGATACATTGATATTGGCAATCGAGAGCTCCTGTGATGAAACAGCGGCATCGGTTGTGAAAAACGGACGCGAGGTGTTATCGAACGTTATCTCATCTCAGATAGAACTTCACAAATTGTATGGCGGAGTTGTTCCTGAGATTGCGTCCCGCAAACATATTGAGAAGATTAATCAGGTAATTGAAGAGGCATTGGAAGTAGCAGGTGTGACTTTAGATGATCTTGATGCAATTGGGGTGACTTATGGACCTGGACTGGTCGGAGCACTCCTTGTTGGCGTGGCTGAGGCGAAGGCGATTGCTTATGCAAAGAATCTTCCGCTTGTTGGCGTACACCATATTGAAGGACACATTTCTGCAAACTATATAGAGAACTTAGAACTGGAACCGCCGTTTATCTGTCTGGTGGTTTCCGGTGGACATACTCATCTTGTATGTGTGAAGGATTACGGACAATACGAGATTATCGGAAGAACCAGAGACGATGCGGCAGGTGAAGCATTTGACAAAGTTGCTCGTGCAATTGGTCTTGGCTATCCGGGCGGCCCGAAGATTGACAAGTTATCCAAAGAAGGAAATGCGGACGCAATTGTATTTCCGAAGGCACATATCACAGACGCACCGTATGACTTTAGCTTCAGTGGTGTGAAGTCGGCAGTGCTCAACTACATCAATGGTTGCAAGATGAAAGGCGAAGAGTATAACAATGCGGATATTGCTGCTTCTTTCCAAAAGGCAGTTACAGATGTGCTTGTGGACAATGCAATGCGTGCAGTGAAGGAATATGGACTGAACAAATTTGCAATCGCAGGTGGAGTGGCGTCAAACAGTACACTGCGTACTGCCATGCAGAAAGCATGTGAGGAAAACGGAGTGGAATTCTATCATCCGTCGCCGATTTACTGTACAGACAATGCGGCTATGATTGGTGTGGCTGCCTACTATGAATATATCAATGGAACGAGACATGGTTGGGACCTCAATGCGGTTCCGAATCTCAAATTGGGAGAGCGTTAAGATGCAAAAGAAAAAATGCACAGCGATTGTTCTTGCAGCAGGACAGGGCAAACGCATGGGTACAAAGGTTCAAAAACAATATTTGGAGATTGATGGCAAGCCGGTTTTATATTATTCACTCAATGTGTTTGAGCAGTCTGCAGTAATTGATGAGGTTGTGCTGGTTGTTGGTGAAAATCAGGTGGAATATTGCTATAGCGAGATTGTTTTAAGATATGGGTTTGATAAGGTCAAGACAGTCGTAGAAGGGGGCGCAGAGCGTTACCACTCGGTATGGAATGGTTTACAGGAAGTAAACGAGGATGGTTATGTGTTCATTCACGATGGTGCAAGACCATTTATCAATGAAGAAATTTTGAATCGTGCGTATGAAGATGTGCAAAAGTGCAAATCCTGTGTAGTAGGGATGCCGGTGAAGGATACGATTAAACTGGCTGACAGTGAAGGGTTTGTGAATAACACGCCGGAGAGAAGTCTGGTGTGGATGATTCAGACACCGCAGGTATTTGAAAGTGGTCTTGTGAAAAAAGCATATGCGCTGCTTATGGAGCAGGATAACGTGCAAGTGACAGATGATGCGATGGTCGTAGAGCAGATGTTGGGACACAAAGTAAAGCTGACAAAAGGTTCTTATGAGAATATGAAAATCACAACTCCGGAGGATTTGGATATAGCAGAAATCTTTGTCAAAAATCTTCAAAAATAATTAAAAAAAGTGTTGACAGTGTCCGCTTGGCATGGTATTATTAGATTCGTCGCTGAGCGGATGCGACAACAATTTTATATATGCAGAGGTATCGAAGTGGTCATAACGAGGCGGTCTTGAAAACCGTTTGTCCGAGAGGGCGCGTGGGTTCGAATCCCACCCTCTGCGTCAGAGAAACCTGTAATTTCATTGGAGATTACAGGTTTTTTGCTTTTCTTAATTAGAACCTGGCGTTCGCGCCTCTTGGTATAGGTGTTTTACGGTCCATAGTGGGATTTGGCAATTTTGCACCGTAGAAGATTTTAGTGTGTTTATCAATTTACGGCGCATTTTATAGAAATCAAAATTCACACCGTAAAAAAGCAAAAAGGCTTCTCGCGATAATTGTGTTGGGTTCTTTTTCTGTCTTAGTAACCCTCTTTTTGGTTGTTTTATCACACATTTTATGTTACATTATATATAATTTGGAGAAGTACCCAAGAGGCTGAAGGGGCTCCCCTGGAAAGGGAGTAGGTCGTTAATAGCGGTGCGCGGGTTCAAATCCCGCCTTCTCCGCTTTTTTTGCAAAAAAAATCAAAAAATTTATTAAGGAGGAATTCTTATGATTAACAAAAATGCATTTCGTGACATGTCATACGGAGTTTATATTGTTTCAACTCTAGATGGCACAAGACCAACAGGTTGTGTGGCAAACAGTGCCATGCAGATTACCTCAGAGCCTGCAACGATTGCGGTTAGCATCAACCATGGCAACTATACGAACAGTTGTATTGAGAAGACAGGCAAATTTGCCATTTCCATTCTGAGTGAGGAGTCTGATTCGGGACTCATCGGAACATTCGGTTTCCAGTCAGGAAAAGATGTCAACAAATTTGACGGAGTGGAAGCAGTAGTGAAAGAAGATATTTCTGTCATTGCGGATGCCTGCAGCTATGTTGTCTGTAAGGTGATTGATAAAATGGAGACATCCACACACACTGTATTTTTAGGAGAGGTCATCGACGCGGATGTTTTGAAAAAAGAAGATGCAATGACTTATGCCTACTATCATAAAGTAGTCAAAGGTAAGAGCCCGAAGAATGCACCGACTTACATAGCAGAGGAAGCAGAAGAGGTAAAGACGGCAAAATGGGTTTGCGGTATATGTGGTTATGAGTACGATGGAAAAGTTCCGTTTGAAGAACTTCCGGAAGATTTTACGTGTCCTCTTTGTAAACAACCGAAATCTGTGTTCAAAAAAGTAGACTAGCTGTTGATGAAACGGAGTAGAGAAGACAGATGAGAAAGTTATTAGACTGGTGTAAAAATGAAGTGGTTCTAACTATAGCCATATTGCTTGCCATCATATCGGCATTCTTGATACATCCTGACAAAGAATATATTACATACATAGACTTTCGCACGCTAGCCATCTTATTTTGCCTGATGGCAGTGATGGCCGGACTTCAAAAGATTGGGCTGTTTCGTTTTGTGGCAGAGAAGTTACTTGAGAAGGTAAACCATATTCGTGGATTGATTTTCATATTGATTATGCTGTGCTTTTTCTCCAGCATGCTGATTACAAATGATGTGGCACTGATTACCTTTGTGCCGTTTACCTTCATTGTTTTGAAGATGATACTAGGTGAAAAATCAGAAAAACTGATTGTGCCTGTGGTGGTGATGCAGACTATCGCAGCCAATCTTGGAAGTATGTTGACTCCGATTGGAAATCCGCAGAACCTGTATCTGTATGGGAAGACAACTTTGAATTTTGCGAGCTTTATCACATTCATGTTGCCGTACACAGTGATAGCATTTGTATTGCTCGCGGGGTGGTGCTTTATATTTAGATACCAAGGTGCAAAAAAGGTGGAGCTTAAAATAGAGCAGGATACCGCAATTGCAAAGTACAAAAAGCAGTTGGTTATCTATGGCATCTTGTTTGTGATGTGTATCCTGACTGTTGCGCACATGATTCCATACGGGGTTACACTGGGACTTGTATTAATAACAGTTTTTCTCTTAGATAAGTATGTTTTAAAAGAAGTAGACTATGCTCTTCTCTTGACTTTTATCGGATTCTTTATCTTTATTGGAAATATGGGCCGGGTTCCGGTATTTAATGCATTTATTCAAAATATTATTGATGGAAATGAAGTGCTTACGAGTGTAGTTGCCAGCCAGTTTATGAGTAATGTACCTGCCGCGCTCCTGTTATCCGGATTCACCAATCAGTATGAACTTTTGATTGTCGGAACGAATCTGGGAGGACTCGGTACTTTGATTGCTTCCATGGCGAGCCTCATTTCTTTTAAGTATATCGGCAAAGAGTATGGACATCTAAAAGGAAGATACATGTTGTATTTCACAGTTGCAAATATTCTGTTTTTAATTGTTCTTTTTGGATATACTCTTATATAGAACAAACAAGTTTATAGAGATTTTATACAATTGTTAGCACTCTCTCTTGACGAGTGCTAATTTTTATGTTATACCAAACCTAGAACATGATAATTGTTTTAAGAATAAGACGGAGGTAGTGTTATGAATATTAACAAATTTACACAGAACTCATTACAAGCAGTACAAACATGTGAAAAAGTTGCTTATGAATACGGCAACCAGCAGATAGAACAAGAACATTTATTATATGCATTGATTACGCAGGATGACAGTCTGATTCTGAAACTACTTGAGAAGATGAATATTCAGAAAGAACTTTTTATAAATCGTGTGGAGGAGGCACTTCAGAGAAGACCAAAAGTACAGGGTGGCCAGGTATATATCGGGCAGGACCTTAACAAAGTCTTGATTCACGCCGAGGATGAGGCAAAGCAGATGGGAGATGAATATGTTTCCGTAGAACATCTTTTCCTATCCTTAATCAAGTACGCGAGCAAGGAACTGAAAAATCTGTTTAAAGAAATGGGCATTTCAAGAGAAACATTTTTACAAGTGCTTGCGAGCGTCAGAGGGAACCAAAGAGTGACGAGTGATAACCCGGAGGCAACTTATGATACGCTGAATAAGTATGGGCAGGATCTTGTGGAGCGTGCGAGGGAGCAGAAGCTTGACCCTGTGATTGGGCGCGATGCGGAGATTCGAAATGTGATTCGGATTCTTTCGAGAAAGACGAAAAATAATCCGGTGTTAATCGGTGAACCAGGTGTCGGTAAGACGGCAGCAGTGGAAGGCTTGGCACAGCGTATTGTACGTGGGGATGTACCGGAGGCGTTAAAGGATAAAAAGATATTTGCACTGGATATGGGTGCTTTGGTGGCAGGTGCTAAATATCGAGGAGAATTCGAAGAACGTCTGAAGGCTGTTTTAGAAGAAGTAAAAAACAGCGAAGGAAACATTATTTTATTTATCGATGAGCTTCATACGATTGTTGGGGCAGGTAAGACAGACGGCGCAATGGATGCAGGAAACATGTTAAAACCGATGCTTGCCCGCGGTGAACTCCACTGCATCGGAGCAACAACCCTTGACGAGTACCGGCAGTATATCGAAAAGGACGCGGCGTTAGAACGACGTTTCCAACCGGTTATGGTGGATGAGCCGACTGTTGAGGATGCGATTTCTATCCTTCGAGGACTCAAGGAACGCTATGAAGTATTCCATGGAGTCAAGATTACAGATGGTGCATTGGTTGCGGCGGCGACACTTTCCAATCGCTACATTTCAGACCGTTTTCTTCCGGACAAGGCAATTGACCTTGTGGATGAGGCATGTGCACTCATTAAAACAGAGCTAGACTCTATGCCGACAGAGCTGGATGAACTTCAGAGACGTATTATGCAGCTTGAGATTGAGGAAGCGGCACTGAAGAAAGAGGAAGACAGGTTAAGCAAGGAACGCTTGGAAAATCTGCAGCAGGAGCTTGCGGAACTTCGTGAGGAGTTCTCAGGTCAGAAAGCTCAATGGGATAATGAAAAACATTCCGTTGAACGTCTGCAAAAGATTCGTGAAGAGATTGAACAGGTGAATCAGGAGATTCAGAAGGCAAAACAGTCCTACAATCTGGAGCGCGCGGCAGAACTTCAATATGGCAAACTTCCACAGCTGACAAAACAGCTTGAAGAGGAAGAAGAGAAGGTAAAAGAACGCGAGATGTCCTTGGTGCATGAGAGTGTGACAGATGAGGAGATTGCGCGAATTGTGTCGCGCTGGACGGGAATACCTGTTTCCAAGTTGAACGAAAGCGAGAGAAACAAGACCTTACATTTAGATGAAGAGCTTCACAGACGTGTCATTGGACAGGGTGAAGGTGTGACAAAGGTAACGGAGGCAATTATCCGTTCCAAAGCCGGAATCAAAGACCCGAGCAAACCGATTGGTTCCTTCTTATTCCTTGGACCAACCGGTGTGGGTAAGACAGAGCTTGCAAAAGCACTTGCGGAGAGCCTATTTGACGACGAAAGCAATATGGTTCGTATCGACATGAGTGAGTATATGGAGAAATATTCCATATCTCGTCTGATTGGAGCACCTCCGGGATATGTCGGCTATGACGAAGGCGGTCAACTTACGGAGGCAGTCAGAAGAAAACCATATTCGGTTGTCCTTTTCGACGAGGTGGAGAAGGCACATCCGGATGTATTCAACGTTCTGCTCCAAGTATTGGATGATGGCCGTATTACAGATTCGCAAGGTAGAACAGTAGACTTCAAGAATACGATTCTGATTATGACATCTAACATTGGTTCTTCCTATCTTTTGGATGGCATCGATGAAAATGGAGATATTCATCCGGACAGTGAAAAGATGGTGATGAATGAGCTTCGTGCACATTTCAGACCGGAGTTTTTGAATCGTCTGGACGAGACAATTATGTTTAAGCCACTCACTAAAAATGATGTAGGGCAGATTATTGATTTGCTTGTAAAAGATGTCAATAAACGGTTGACAGAGCGAGAAGTTTCGATAGAACTGACCGATGTTGCGAAGGACTTTGTGGTAGAAGGCGGCTATGAACCGATGTACGGCGCAAGACCACTTAAGAGATACCTGCAAAAGCACGTAGAGACATTGGCGGCGAAATTAATTCTGGAGGGAAATGTTGGAAGAGGTAGCGTGATTGTCATAGATGTGGAAGATGGAAAATTAGTTGGCAGAGTGAAAGAGGAATTGTAAAAGGGATGAACCCTCAAATACGCGTTTTATTCAGCGGTTCAAACAAAAAAAACATACTTGACCGCTGAATAAAAACAAGTTATTATATAAATAATAAGAATGGTAGGGGGTGAGATAGATATGATAGGGCGAAAAAAAGAAATAGAGGAGTTAAATAACCTATATAATAGTAATAAAGCAGAACTTGTGGCAATTTACGGAAGACGTCGTATTGGAAAAACATATTTGGTTGATGAAACCTTTAAAGGGCGAATTACATTTAGACATGCAGGACTTTCTCCGGTTGAAGAAAATAAAAAAGGAATGCTAAAAGCCCAACTAGAACATTTTTATTATTCATTATTACTTCAAGGTATGAAAAAAGGTAAAAAGCCGGAAAATTGGTTGGAAGCATTTTATATGCTTGAGAAGTTTCTCGATGAAATAGACGATGGTAGTCGGCAACTGATTTTTTTGGATGAATTGCCTTGGTTAGACACACCTAGATCTGGATTCATGATTGCTTTTGAAGGTTTTTGGAACACGTGGGGATGTCATAGAGATAATCTTATGGTTGTAGTCTGTGGAAGTGCTAATTCGTGGATATTAGATAAACTGATAAACAATCATGGAGGTTTATATAATAGAGTTACGTATGAAATAAAATTAGCACCATTTACTCTGAAAGAATGTGAACAATTTTATATAGAAAATAATGTTAAACTTTCCAGGTACGATATTGCACAAAGTTATATGATTCTCGGTGGAATTCCATATTATATGGGATATTTTCAAAGCGGAAAGAGTTTGGCTCAAAACATAGATAATCTCTTCTTTTCGAAACAAGGAAAGTTAAAAGAAGAGTATGATAGATTATTTGCTTCTATTTTTAGCAATCCAGAGTTAATGAAAAGGATTGTTGGTTTGCTATATACAAGAAATGCCGGATATACGAGAAGCGAAATTGTGGAAAAAATAGGTGTAAACGATGGAGGCACTTTATCGCAGAGCCTCAATGCATTGATTTCAAGCGATTTTGTTGTTAAATATATACCTTTTGGTAAAGGAAAAAAAGAACATTATAAGTTAGTAGATCCATTTTGCATGTTTTATCTCCACTTTGTTGAGAAAAAAAGTAAAATAGATGAAAATTTTTGGCAACATAATGTGACAGCGCAACATGTTGTCAGCTGGAGAGGTTTTGCATATGAAAATGTATGCTTTAATCATGTGTTGCAAATAAAAAAAACACTTGGTATTAGTGGGGTTGTTACTACACAATCGGCATGGTCTAAGCGAGATGACGATACAGAAGGCGCACAGATTGACTTATTAATTATACGGAATGACAATGTCATTAACATGTGTGAAATTAAATATTATGGAGATAAATTTGTAGTGAGCAAGGAATACTATCACGCGCTGCTACATCGAATGGAGATTTTGTCAAAGGAAATCTCTCCGAAAATTACAATTCACAACACATTGATAACAACTTTTGGGCTGGCTTATAATGAATATAGTGGTGTTTTTTCAAACATTATTACTTTGGAGGACTTGTTTGCATAAAAATGTTGGAGCAGGCTATGAATCAGATTATTTTCCATATTGACGTCAACTCTGCTTTCCTAAGCTGGACGGCGGTAGAACAACTGAAAAATGGTTTTGCGTATGATATCCGTGAGATTCCCGCAATTATCGGTGGTGACCAAGAGTCGCGCCACGGGATAGTGCTGGCAAAGTCTGTCCCTGCGAAACGATACGGCATTGTGACCGGCGAGCCGGTGGCTCACGCGATTCGAAAATGTCCGGACATCAAAATGTTTCCGCCGAATCACAGAATGTACCATGAGTACAGTGAGAGATTGATGGAATTCCTGCGGAGTTATACACCGGATATTGAGCAGGTAAGTGTTGACGAATGCTATATGGATTTCACAGGTATTGCATATAGATATCCTTCGCCGATTGAGGCGGCATTTGAGATCAAAGATGCTGTTTATGAAAAGTTCGGATTCACAGTCAATATCGGAATCTCAGTCAATCGCCTGCTTGCAAAGATGGCATCAGATTTTGAAAAACCGAATAAAGTGCACACCCTGTTTCCGGAGGAGATTCCTCTGAAAATGTGGGCACTGCCGGTTTCGGAACTTTATATGGCAGGTCGCTCCAGCGTGGAGGTTCTGCACAAGTTAGAGATTCGCACAATTGGAGAACTTGCCCATACAGACCCTGGACTTTTAGAATTGCATCTCAAGAGCCACGGAAGAACTCTTTGGGAGTTCGCAAATGGAATGGGTGCTTCCAAGGTGATTCGGGAGCATGTGAAAAATAAAGGAATCGGCAATTCTACAACACTTTCTAAGGATGTTGTAACAGAAGAAGAAGCGAAGGAAGTGCTGCTCAGGCTGGCAGAGACAGTGGGAGGAAGACTTCGCAAGGAACACCAGAAAGCCAATATGGTGAGTGTGGAAATTAAGTATAGCACGTTTCAATCCGTCTCTCACCAGAGACAACTTGCTCAGAGAACGGATGCAGACCAGATGATATACAAAAACGCCTGTGAGTTGTTTCGGGAATTGTGGAATGGAGAGCCGATTCGTCTTCTTGGAATACGAACTTCTAAGCTAGTAGAAGCAGAGATGCCGGAGCAGCTGAATCTGTTCGACTTGGGGCAGCAGGTGGAGATGGATCATCAGAAAAATGAAAAGCATGAAAAACTGGATAAAGCGTTAGATGCCATACGCAAGAAGTTCGGTGATGAAGCAATAAAAAGAGGGACTTTTTTGAAGTAAATGAATTCCCCTTGAGTAGCTAAGTTAAATGAGGTCACCTCATTTAACCCAAGTTTACTTAAGGGGATTTTTTTCGAATTCTTGAAATTATATTGACATATTTTATTATACATAGTATGATTTGATATACTATTTCGAACATTCAAATATTTCTAAAATCAACTATTGGTAATTCGCCGATTTATTTCAATGTTTGAATAATTGAATAAAAAGAATGTATGGACGGGCATGAGATACTATTGTGTATGACATTATCGCTTTGTTGACAATTTCGGATTAAATCTATATTATAATGAATATAAGTTAGTTTTTTCATGTTTGTATTGAGTGCCTGCCATAAGCATAGTGCAAGGAGTGGAGGACTCAATGAAGACATGGAAAGAAAGTGATTTTTGGGGAAATACTACATGGTATCATGCGACACAAGCAGGTTTTGCCAAATCAATTATTGAAAATGGTGTAATTGTAAATATTAATAACAATAAACCTTTAGATTTTGGATATGGTTTTTATCTGACACCTAATATAGTATGGGCAACAAATTATTTAATTGAACAGAGTGCTGTTTTAAAGGGAGAAGATGTTGCAGATAAAAACAGTGGCTATATTTTAGAATATTCTTTTTGTCCTAGAGAGTATATCGGAGAATTTAAACACAAATTTTTTGAAAAACTTGATTATGATTTTGCAAAATTTGTCTTTGAAAATCGTAGGTACTACAAATATCATATATTCTCAAAATGTGTGCATTCTTATGATATGATTGGGGGACCAATGTCTGATGGGAAACAGATAGATGATTTTTTGGAATATGAGTTGCATCGAATTACAAAAGGAGAATTGTTTGAGCGATTATTAGAACCAAAAGAAGATTGGCAGTTACTTTTACATAACCAAAAATTGTGTGAAGAGTTGACGTTAAATAGGATTTATAACATAAAAGGGGACGAGATTAATGTTAATGATATTTAAGAAAAATCTTACAAAAAAAGAATATCTCAAGCGACAGTTGGAAAGAGAATTACGACGCTCATCTAAGGGAACTATGCCGAAAGCAGTGAGGGTTTCTTTGGCAGCTAGAACCATTGAAAGATTGGATTTTTCTAATTCGTATCAAATGCATAAGAGCATTCGTGGATATGCTGATATATTAGTGCATAATTATTTTGAAAAAAAGAGTTTATAGGATCGAATTCAGTAAGAAATTCCCCTTAAGTAGACAAGGTATAACCCGAGTTTATGACCATAATGATGAGGAGTAAAGAAACATGAAATATAGATTTTTACGTTTCCCTGATGGGAAAGCAAAGGCAGTCACATTTAGTTATGATGATGGTGTGACACATGATATCAAACTGGCTGAAATATTAAGCCAATATGGTATGAAGGGAACATTTAATGTTTGTAGCCGGCTGTTTGGCGAAAATGAAGGTGGCTATTTCCTAACAAAGGGAGAAATAGAAAAGTACATAATACAAAAAGGGCATGAGATTGCAGTACACGGAGCTGATCATAGAGCACCGGGGATGCAGCGTCCGATTGACGTAATACAGGAATTCTTAGATTGCCGCAGGGAATTGGAGCAATCTTTTGGAATTATTATTCGAGGAATGGCATATCCGGATTCGGGAATTACGAGTTTTTGCAGTGGTGCGTCAACGTTAGATAATATTTGTCAAACCTTGCAGAATATTGATATTGCCTATGCGCGCACATTAGGCGGTGATAATGATTCATTCCAGTTGCCTACAGATTGGCACAAGTGGATGCCAACGGCGCATCATGATAATCCTATGGTGTTAGAATATATTAAAAAGTTCTTAGACATTGATGTGGAACATGCATATGCAGCAGGGCGTACTCCTAAACTTTTCTATCTATGGGGACATAGTTTTGAATTCGAGAGAAATAATAATTGGGAGCATTTTGTTCAAATATGTGAGGCGATAGGTAATCAGTCGGATGTTTGGTATGCAACGAATATGGAGATTTACGATTATGTGTCTGCATATCATTCACTCGTGTATAGTACGGATGGCAAAATAGTATATAACCCATCACTTGTTACGGTGTGGTTTGATGTGGACGGAATGTTGTATGCTGTTAAGTCAGGTGAAACCCTTAGAATTGCATAAAGTGAATGTTCTGTTGCAGAACCACATTGTTTCTGCTAACATGAAAGCACATCACAATCAGGACATGTTTATTCAAACATACAGTCCTAGGTGCTTATTAGCACATTAGAATTTGTAGGCACGCCACTTCGAGACAGCGACAAGGATTTTCAGGATGATTTTATTCGCAAATTACAGGAATCCATTAGAGAAGTGAAGTCGAGCCGTGAAATGGGGGCAAGATATATGACATTTGAGGAGTATTTGAAGGAAGAACGTGAAGAAGCAAGAGAAGAAGGTGCAAAAAATAAGTTGATTAGTCAAGCGAAAAAGAAACTTGCAAAGGGTCAGTCTGTAGAACAGATTGCAGACGCATTGGAAGAGACGGTGGAGACTATTCAAGAGATTATGGATGAACTCTCAAAAGAGTGATAGGAGAAGAAAATCCCTTTAAGTAGACAAGGTATAACCTGAGTTTACTTAAGGGGATTTTTTATTGCCATAAATTTTGCAAGAATATAAAAAGTATGGTACAATATAAATAACTATGTAGAATTTTAGGAGGCTTAGACAATGAAACTGACAAAGCTTTTGGAAAGATTAGATTACGAGGTGCTGCAGGGCAGTGATGAGATAGAGATTACGGAGTTTACGAATGACTCAAGAAAAGAGATGCATGAGGGTTCTGCATTTGTGTGTATCAAAGGTGCTGTGTTTGACGGGCATGACTATGTGGCTGACATGGCGGCGAAGGGTGCGAGTGCAGTGATTGTAGAGCGTGATGTGGAAGCACCGGAAGGTCTGACCGTTATTAAGGTGGCAGATACCAGATATGCACAGGCGCTTGCTTCAGCAGCTTACTTTGGGTATCCGGCAGATGAATTAAAGGTAATCGGAATCACCGGAACAAAGGGAAAGACAACGACGACATATATGGTCAAATCCATCTTGGAGGGCGTTGGTCACAAGGTTGGACTAATCGGAACTATCGAATCCATCATTGGTGATGAGGTGATTCCATCTAAGAACACGACACCGGAATCTTTCACCATTCATGAGTATTTCAGAAAAATGGTCGATGCAGGGTGCGACTGTGTTGTGATGGAAGTTTCCTCACAGGGACTGATGCTTCACAGAACAGCAGGCATTCCGTTTGAGATTGGAATCTTTACGAATCTCGGCGAGGACCATATAGGCCCGAACGAGCATGCAGATTTTGAAGATTATAAACGTTGTAAAGGTTTACTTTTTAAGCAGTGTAAGCTTGGCATTGCCAATGTGGATGATGCACATTTTGCAGATGTATTCAAGGAGGCAACGTGTAAGATAGAGACATTTGGATTTTCTGAAAAAGCAGACCTCCGTGCGACCGATGTGAAGCTGGTATCCACACCGGGACACCTGGGAGTTGCTTATAAGGCAAGCGGTCTTATGAACTTTGATGTGGAAATCGATATTCCAGGAACGTTTAGCGTATATAATTCCTTGACAGCAATTGCAGTGTGCAGTCATTTTAATGTGCCGGCAGACAAGATTGCAGCGGCACTTAAGGTGGCAAAGGTAAAGGGAAGAATCGAGATGATTAAAGTGTCAGATTCTTTCACGTTGATGATTGACTATGCACACAATGCCATGAGTTTGGAAAGTTTACTCACTACCTTGAAGGAATACCATCCAAAACGTTTGGTATGCCTGTTTGGATGTGGGGGCAATCGCTCCAAGGCAAGACGTTATGAGATGGGCGAGGTATCAGGAAATCTTGCAGATTTAACGATTATTACATCTGACAATCCGCGTTTCGAAGAACCGCAGGATATTATCAATGATATTAAAATCGGTATTGGGAAGACCGAAGGGAAATATGTAGAGATGATTGACCGCAAGGAGGCCATCCGCTATGCGATTGATGAGGCACAGGTTGGTGATGTGATTGTTCTTGCAGGCAAAGGTCATGAGGATTATCAGGAAATCAAAGGCGTGAAATACGATATGGATGAACGCGTATTGATTGCCGAGGTTGTAAAAGAAAGCAAACGAGAAGATTTGATTAGATAAGGAGCAGTTATACGTGTACGCGAAGGTTATCGTTGACATTACACATGAAAAACTGGATAAAGTATTCGAATACAGGATTCCTTCTGAGTTAGAGGGTGTTCTGCAGGTCGGCATGGAAGTGATTGTTCCGTTTGGAAATGGGAATCGTGAGATGAATGGTTATGTCATCGGCATCTCAGAAATTTGCGCGTATGACGAGGATAAGGTAAAAGATATCCTGCGTCTCGGGGAGAAACGTTTGGCAATTGAAGGGAAACTGGTTGCCCTCGCAGGTTGGATGAAGGAGCACTACGGTGGCACCATGATTCAGTCTCTAAAGACAGTTCTTCCAATTAAAAGAGAAGAACAGCAAAAAATCAAGCGCTATGTAAGACTTCTTCTGTCACAGGAAGAAGGAAGAAATAAGCTGGAAGAATATTTAAAGAAAAATCAGCGTGCAAGAGTGCGCGCGCTGGCGGCTCTTCTTGACAACGGCGTTTTAGAATATGAATTCCTGATTAAGAAGTTAAATGTCAGCAGAGAGGTTCTTCGTGCTTTGGAAGATCAGGGCGTGGCACAGATTGAATCCGAGCATGTGTTCCGCAATCCAATCAAGGATAGAAAACAAGACTGGAAGCCGGTGGATTATACGGAAGAACAGCAAACTGCCATTGACCGATTCCGAGAGAATTATTTAAAAGGTGAAAACAGAACTTATTTATTATATGGTGTTACCGGAAGTGGTAAGACGGAAGTATATATGGAGATGATTGCTCGTGTGATTCGAGACGGCAAACAGGCGATTGTGCTGATTCCGGAGATTGCACTTACGTATCAGACCGTGATGCGTTTTTACAAGAGATTTGGCAATCGTATCTCCATCTTGAATTCGCGCATGTCAAACGGGGAACGCTACGACCAGATGATGCGCGCCAAAGAGGGTGGTATCGATGTGATGATAGGACCGCGCTCAGCACTGTTTACACCATTTCCGAATCTGGGATTGATTGTGATTGATGAGGAACACGAACCGACGTATAAGAGTGAGCAGATTCCGCGTTATCATGCGAGAGAAACTGCAATTGCAAGAGCGAAGCTTGAAGGTGCAAGCGTGGTGCTCGGCTCCGCGACTCCGTCGTTGGAGGCATTTTATAGGGCAGAGCAGGGCGAGTATGAGATGTTAACACTTCGGGAACGCTCCAAGAAGCAGGCGCTTCCGGAGGTTCATACGATAGATTTAAGAGAAGAACTAAAGGCGGGGAATCGTTCGATTATCAGTAGAAGGTTACATGATTTGATTGAGGACCGCCTGGAGAAGAGACAGCAGACGATTCTGTTTATCAATCGAAGAGGATATGCAGGATTCATTTCCTGCCGGTCCTGTGGTCACGTGGTGAAGTGTCCGCACTGCGATGTTTCCATGACCTCGCATAAGGGTGGCAAACTGGTTTGTCATTACTGTGGTTATGAAGAGCAGGAACATGCAGTTTGTCCGGAGTGTGGTTCTAAGCATATCGGAGGTTTTCGTGCAGGAACACAGCAGATTGAGGAACTTATTAAGCAGGAATTCCCACAGGCGAGAGTACTTCGCATGGATATGGATACGACCAAAGAGAAGGATGGGCATGAGAAGATATTAGAGACGTTTGCAAATGAAGAGGCTGATATTTTGATTGGCACGCAAATGATTGTGAAGGGGCATGATTTTCCGAACGTTACGCTGGTTGGAATCCTTGCCGCAGACTTATCTCTGTATGCAGACGATTACCGCGCAGGAGAGCGAACCTTCCAACTTCTTACGCAGGCAGCAGGGCGTGCGGGCAGAGGTAGAGAGAAGGGTGAGGTTGTGATTCAGACTTACAGTCCGGAGCATTATGCGATTCAGACGGCAGCTGCGCAAACTTACGAGGCGTTTTATGAGGAAGAGATAGCATATCGCAAGTTGATGGGTTACCCACCGGCAGAGGAGCTTCTGGCACTATTGGTTGCCGGAGAGGATGAGAAACTGGTGGAAACAGCCTGCGAATATTTGAAGAAATTCGCGGAGCGAGTGAATTCGAATCGGGTAGGAGTAATCGGACCGGCGAGCCCTTATGTTGGCAAGGTCAATGATGTTTATCGAAAGGTCATCTATTTTAAGCATGCGAGATATGAGGTTCTCACGGACTTAAAGGATAAATTAGAGCAGTATATCGAAGTGAATTCCGGATTTACAAAGCTTCGGATTCAGTTTGATTTTAATCCAATGAATATATTTTAAAGGAGAATAATATAATGGCAGTTAGAGAGATTCGTGTACAGGGAGATGCAGTTCTCGAAAAAGTATGTAAAGAGGTAAAGGCGCTGACGCCGAGAAATTTAGTTTTAATTGAAGATATGCTTGACACCATGTATGAAGCGCAGGGGGTAGGACTTGCGGCGCCTCAGGTTGGTATCTTGAAAAGAATTGTAGTTATCGATGTGGGAGAAGGTCCAATCATACTGATTAATCCGGAGATTCTGGAAACTTCAGGCGAACAGACAGGTGACGAAGGATGCTTAAGTGTACCGGGACTTGCAGGTCAGGTGACACGTCCGAATTATGTTAAGGTAAAAGCATTAGATGAAAATATGGAAGAAGTGATTTATGAGGGCGAAGGTCTTCTCGCAAGAGCATTCTGCCACGAAATCGATCATCTGGATGGACATTTGTACGTGGAAAAAGTGGAGGGTGAACTTCACGAACCGGTGTATGAAGAAGAGGAAGAAGAGGAAGAATAAGGGGGAAGGCAAATGAAAGTCATTTTTATGGGGACTCCTGATTTTTCAGTAGGTACGTTAGAAGCGTTGGTAGCTGCAGGGCATGAGGTGCTCCTTGCAGTCACCCAACCGGACAAACCAAAGGGCAGAGGAAAGGAAATGCAGTTTACTCCAGTCAAAGAGTGTGCTTTGAAATACAACATCCCGGTGTATCAGCCAAGACGCGTGCGTGAGCCGGAGTGTATAGAAGAGCTGCGCAGATATGAGGCAGATATTATGGTTGTCGTAGCGTTTGGCCAGATTCTCCCGAAGGAGATTTTGGAGATGACAGCGTACGGCTGTGTCAATGTACATGCATCGCTGCTTCCGAAATATCGCGGTGCGGCACCGATTCAATGGTCCATCATAGATGGCGAGAAAGTAACAGGCGTTACGACCATGCAGATGAATGAGGGATTGGATACCGGAGATATGCTTTTGAAAGTAGAGATTCCGATTGAGGAGAAAGAGACCGGCGGAAGTCTGCATGACAAACTGGCAGAAGCAGGCGCAAAACTCTGTGTGGAGACATTAGAAGGCTTGCAGGCAGGAACAATCACACCGATTCCGCAGGGGGAAACGACTACTTCTTATGCGAAAATGTTGGACAAACAGCTCGGTAATATCGACTGGAGTAAGAGTGCCATAGAAATTGAGCGTTTGATTCGGGGCTTAAGTCCATGGCCGAGCGCTTATACCAACTGGAATGACAAGGTGATGAAAATCTGGGATGCAGCGTGTGCGTCGTTTGATGGCGAGGCAAATCCTGGCGTAATTGTGAAGGTGACAAGGGATTCATTCTTCGTGCAGACAGGAGATGGGGTGCTCGAAGTGCGAGAACTTCAGATTCCGGGCAAGAAGAGAATGGATGCAGGTGCCTTCCTTAGAGGATATCAGGTGAAAGAAGGAGAGTTATTAGGATAATGTTTTTTCCAATGTATTTTGACCCAACATATTTTTTAGTGCTTATCGGAGTAGTGCTTAGTCTACTTGCTTCGGGAAAGGTAAAGAGTACATTTGCAAGATACTCGCAAATGAGAAACAGTCGTGGTCTGACCGGTGCACAGGCGGCAGAGCAGGTGCTTCATACGGCAGGAATCTATGATGTTCGAATCGAGCAGGTGCGAGGGAATCTTACGGACCATTATGACCCGAGAAGCAAGGTACTCCGTTTGTCTGATTCTGTCTATGGACAGACATCCGTGGCAGCAGTTGGGGTTGCGGCACACGAGTGCGGACATGCGATTCAGCATGCAAGAGGATATGCACCGTTGAAACTTCGCAGTACACTTGTGCCGGTGGCAAACTTTGGTTCTAAGCTTGCATGGCCGTTGATTATCTTTGGATTGTTTATAAGTGGAGAATCTTCAAGGATTCTCATTAACGCAGGAATTATTGCATTTTTGGGAGCAGTGTTATTCCAACTAATCACACTGCCTGTAGAATTCAATGCGTCAAACCGTGCGATTCGCATGATTGCGGACAGCGGCATGATGTATGGTGAGGAAATCAAAGGTGCGAAAAAGGTGCTTAGTGCGGCAGCGCTTACTTATGTGGCGAGTGCTGCGACAGCAATTTTACAGCTCCTTCGTATTCTTATTTTAACCGGAGGAAGAAGACGTAATGACTAGAGAGTTGGTGCTCGGAGTCCTTTTGGAAGTCACGAGAGATGGGGAATACAGTCATATTTCCCTTCGCAATGTGCTGACAAAATATCAGTATCTGGACAAACGTGACCGCGCATTTATCACGAGAGTGGTAGAGGGAACTTTGGAGCATATGATTGAGATTGATTATATCATCAATCAATTTTCAAAAGTGAAAGTAAATAAGATGAAACCGGTGATACGCTGCATTCTCAGAAGTGCAGTGTATCAGCTGAAATATATGGACAGCGTGCCGAATTCAGCGGCGTGTAACGAAGCGGTGAAGCTGGCGACGAAAAAGGGTTTCGCGAGTCTCAAGGGATTTGTCAATGGTGTACTTCGCAGTATCGAGAGAAATCTGGATACGATTACATATCCGGACGAAGCGAATGCCATGGAATATTTAAGTGTCAAATATTCGATGCCGGAGTGGATTCTGCAAAAATGGCTCGCGGAGTATAACAGAGAGACTGTGGAAACCATGCTTGCGGATTTTCAGACAGAGAAGCCAACGACAATTCGCGTGAACCGAAATGTGATGTCGAAGGAAGAGTTGAAGCAGAGTTTGGAAAAGCAAGGTGTCTATGTGGAAAACCACCCGTATCTTACGGACGCACTGTGGATAAGTTCTTATGATTATCTGGCTGATTTGGATAGTTTCCAAAAAGGAGCATTTCATGTGCAGGATATCAGTTCCATGTTGGTAGCACATCTCGCCAATCCGAAGGAAGGAGATATCGTGATTGATGTGTGCGCCGCTCCGGGAGGAAAGTCGCTTCACATGGCAGAACTTCTTCATGGAACCGGACATGTGGAAGCAAGAGACTTGACGGATTATAAGGTGAATTTGATATGGGAAAATATAGAACGTTCCGGGATGAAGAATATTGAAGCGGTTCGATGGGATGCAACGGTTCTTGACGAAGAATCGGTGGAGAAGGCAGATATTGTTGTGGCAGATTTGCCGTGTTCCGGGCTTGGTGTACTTGGAAAGAAGACGGATTTAAAATATAAGATGACAGAGCAGACGCAGAGAGAACTTGTGAAACTGCAGCGGGAGATTTTGTCAACCGTTAAGCAGTATGTAAAACCGGGTGGCACTTTGGTTTACAGCACCTGCACCATTCACGAGGCTGAGAATATGGGAAATGTGGAGTGGTTCCTCGCAGAAAGTCAAGATTTTCAACTGGTGTCTGTGAAGGATAAGTTGTGTGGCGAATTGAGTGCAGGGATTGAAGACAATGTTGTGCGGGAAGGCTGCCTACAGTTATTGCCAGGAGTTCACAAAAGTGACGGATTTTTTATTGCGAAATTTAAGAAGGTGAAACATGAATAAAAAAGATATTGCATCTTTATCATTTAACGAATTGAAAACGGAGATGGAGGGCATTGGCGAGAAGGCATTTCGTGCAAAACAGATTTACGAATGGCTACATGTCAAACTGGCAGACTCTTTTGAGGAGATGACGAATCTTTCCAAGCCGCTTCGTGAGAAGCTGGACAGTGAGTACCGGATTCCGATGGTGAAGATGGTGGAGAGACAGATTTCCAAAATCGACGACACGAATAAATTTTTGTTCCAACTGGAAGACGGGCATGTGGTGGAGAGTGTGCTGATGCGCTACAAGCATGGCAACTCGGTGTGCATTTCCTCGCAGGTTGGTTGTAGAATGGGTTGCAAATTCTGTGCCTCTACTATCGGCGGTTTGGAACGTAATTTGTTGCCGTCTGAGATGGTACGAGAGATATACCAGATTCAGAAGATATCCGGTGAGCGTGTGGCAAATGTGGTTGTGATGGGCTCGGGAGAACCTCTCGATAACTACGATCATTTTGTAAGATTCGTGCAGCTTTTGAGTGATGAGCACGGCTTACATATCAGCCAGCGGAATATCACAGTATCTACATGTGGGATTGTGCCGAACATGAAGCGTTTGGCGGATGAGAGACTGCAGATTACATTGGCACTATCGCTACACGGTTCTACTCAGGAGAAACGAAAGGTACTTATGCCGATTGCGAATAAGTATGAACTTCCGGAGGTACTTGAGGCGTGCGATTATTATTTTGAAAAAACAGGGCGGAGAATTACCTTCGAATATAGCTTGGTACACGGAGTCAATGACAGGGATGAGGATGCACAGGAGTTGATTGATATGCTAAAATCTCGTAATTGTCATCTGAATCTGATTCCGGTAAATCCGATAAAAGAGCGTAATTTCGAGAAACCAAGCCGAAAAAGTGCCGAGAATTTCAAAAATAAACTTGAAAAAAACGGAATAAATGTTACTATTAGAAGAGAAATGGGCTCTGATATTGATGGGGCTTGTGGACAACTACGACGACGGTTCGTAGAGAAATAAAGGAGAACTATATGAAGACGTTTTCAAAGACGGATGTCGGAATGGTTCGGGACGTTAATCAGGACTATGTATTTGCAACTGAGACTTCCATCGGCAATCTTCCGAATCTATTAGTCGTTGCAGACGGAATGGGCGGACATAGAGCCGGCGAGTATGCTTCGCGGTTAGCCGTGGAGGTTCTGAAACAGGAACTTGCCGCAAGTACAGAAGACGGTCCGGAAGCAATGATGAAAAACGCAATTACCCGTGCGAACGAAAGGGTGTTAGAAGCGGCTCGGCAGGATGCAAACTTACATGGAATGGGTACGACACTTGTGGTGGCCACGGTGATAGACCGCACACTGTATTTTGCAAATGTAGGAGACAGCCGGTTATATTTGGTAAATGATGATATTAAGCAGTTATCAAAAGACCACTCACTGGTACAGGAGATGGTTCGCCTCGGAGGTATCAATGAGGAGGAGGCAAAATATCATCCGGATAAGAATATTATCACAAGAGCAATTGGTGCAAAGGATGAGTTGGAAATTGACTTCTATGAATATCGCTTAAAAAGGGGAGACACCATTCTAATGTGCACAGATGGTCTAAGCAACATGGTGGAGAATGAGGAGATATTACATATTATGAAGAACTCCAGAGATGTTGTAGAAACTGTAGAACAATTGATAGAGAGAGCGAAGGATAATGGTGGTAGCGACAATATTGGAGTAATCGTTGCCAAGCCATTCGCAGATGAGGTGAATGTATGATAAGAGAAGGCGTTATGCTTAGTGGCAGATATGAAATAATGAGTAGAATCGGCATAGGCGGTATGGCTGATGTCTACAAGGCAGTGGACCGTGTGCTGAATCGCTATGTGGCTGTCAAAGTATTAAAGAGAGAATTTCGCGAGGATGAAAACTTTGTAAAGAAATTCTGGTCAGAGGCTCAGTCGGCAGCCGGTTTGCAACACCCGAATATTGTGAATGTGTATGATGTTGCAGAGGACCGTGGACTCTATTATATCGTAATGGAGCTTGTGGAAGGAATTACATTAAAAGAGTACATTCAGAAGAAGGGCAAATTAACCTCAAAAGAAGTTATTGGAATCACCCTTCAGGTATGTGCCGGAATTGAAGTGGCACACAGCAACAATATCATTCATCGCGATGTAAAACCGCAGAATATTATTATTTCCAAAGAAGGCAAAGTGAAGGTAACAGACTTCGGAATTGCGAAGGCTACATCTTCTAATACTATTAGCACAAATGTGATGGGCTCTGTACACTACACCTCTCCGGAACAGGCACGAGGCGGTTTCAGTGATGCGAAGAGTGATATCTACTCACTTGGTATTACAATGTATGAGATGATTACAGGGGAACTTCCGTTTGACGGAGATTCTACCGTATCGATTGCTCTCAAGCATTTGCAGGAAGATATTTTACCACCGTCAGAGCATGTTGCAGATGTTCCGAATAGTTTGGAACAGATTATTTTGAAATGTACACAAAAGAGTGCTGACAGACGTTATGCAAATATATCTCTCCTTATTCGTGACTTGAAGCGTTCACTTCAGGATCCGGATGGAGATTTTGTAAGGATTTCTCCGCTTGTCAGTGTGGCAGATACGGTAATGATTACTCCGGAAGAGTTGGAGCGTATTCAGGATGGCGTAGAGTATGAGTCTGAATATGGTGATGACTACGATGAAGAGTATGATGAGGATGAATACGATCAAAGAAGACGTCGCAGGGCAGAAAAGAAGAAAGAAATAGATCCGAAGATGGCGAGAATCATGAAGATTATGACCATTGTGGCAGCAGTTGTGTTCGTAGGAGTATTTGTGCTTGTAATCGGAAATGTTGCAGGACTTTTCAAATCGTCTCCGAGTATTGAACAGGGTGAGGAGAAGAATAAAGTGCCGAAGCTTGTTGGTATGACATTGAAACAGGCGGAAGATGCTTGTGAAGAAGCAGGACTTGTGTTGTCTGTTATCCGAGAGGAAGAATCCGAGGAGTATGAAAAAGGTTATATCTTTAAGCAGATGACAGCAGAAAATGTTCAGTTACCGGAAGGCTCAAAGGTTCAGGTATTTTTAAGTACAGGTCTTAAGGCGATAGAGATTCCGGACGTTAGCAACAAATCAGAGAGCGAAGCGCTTACGGAATTGGTAAATGCGGGATTTGCGAAAAAGAATATTAAGGTTAAAACAGAAAATCACGATACTGTCGAAGAAGATAAGACGATCAGAACAGTGCCGGCTGCAGGTGAAAATGGGAATAAGAACTCGAGGATTACTGTGTATGTCAGCAAGGGTGTTGGACAGACAACGATGCCAAAACTTGTAGGCAAGTCAAAGGCTGATGCAGAGAAGGCATTGACGGATGCGGGTCTTAAGGGTGAAATCGAGGAAGTAAACAGTGAAGAACCGGCAGGTCAGGTTATCGCACAGGATATTGAAGAAGGAACTGTTCTTGACAGAATGACAACTGTGAAGTATATGGTAAGTGCAGGAAAAGTGAAAGTTACGATTCCTGGAAATGAAAAGTTCGCAGGAAAAACATATCGAGAAGTAGTTAGTCTTCTTGAAGATATCAGTGCTGAGTTCACGATTGTAAAGGATCCAACAGGAACCGCAAGTACAGATTATAATGAGGGACTTGTTGTCAGAGTTGAAGAAGCAGGAAAGAGTGTGGAAGAAGACGCTAAGATTACCGTGGTGTTAAGCAACGGACCGGGACCTGGCACAGAGAACACTCCGGGGTAACAATGGTGGAGCCGGAAATAACAGAGCGACACAATAATATAACAAGGACGCATTTATGCAAGGAAAGATTATAAAAGGAATTGCCGGATTCTACTACGTTCATGTAGTAGAATCCGGTCTTTATGAATGTAAAGCCAAGGGTGTTTTTCGAAAAGAGAAGATTAAGCCGTTGGTAGGTGATATGGTCGAGCTGGATGTGCTTGATGAGACGGAAAAGAAGGGGAATATTGTAGATATACTGCCACGAAGGAATGAACTGATTCGCCCGGCAGTTGCCAATATAGACCAGGCGTTGGTTGTGTTTGCCGTAACCAAGCCGAAACCGCACTTTAATCTGCTTGACCGATTTTTGATTATGATGGAAAGCAAAGGGATTCCGGTTGTCCTGTGTTTTAATAAGAAGGATATTGCGACAGAGCCGGAGATTCAGAAACTGAAAGACATTTACGAAGCATGTGGATACCAAATTGTTTTCACAAGTGCTGTTTTAGAAGAAAATGTCAGTCAGTTGAAGGAATTTTTAAAAGGGAAGACGACTGCAATTGCAGGGCCTTCCGGAGTCGGAAAGTCGTCTCTTATCAACATCATCCAACCGGATGCGAGGATGGAGACGGGAAGTATCAGCGAGAAAATAGAACGCGGGAAACATACAACGCGTCATTCAGAACTGATATGGATTGAAGATGACACATACATCATGGATACACCGGGATTTAGCTCCCTGTATACCAATGATTTTGAAAAAGAAGAATTAAAGTTCTATTTCACCGAGTTTGCTCCTTTTGAAGGTAAGTGTAGATTCCAGGGCTGTGACCATGTACATGAACCCGGTTGTGCAGTCAAGGAAGCTCTACAGGAAGGCAAGATTCATCCGGTGAGATACGAGAATTATTTAGAAATGTACACCGAATTAAAAGAAAGAAGGAGATACTAGTTATGATGATTTTAGCACCATCTATGCTCTCAGCAGATTTTAAAGTGTTGGGAGAAGAACTTAAGACAACAGAAGAAAACGGAGCAAAGTACATTCACTATGATGTAATGGACGGTATGTTTGTACCAAACCTTTCCTTTGGACCTGGAATTTTAAAGTCTATTCGTCCTGCTTCTACGCTCGTTCATGATGTTCATCTTATGATTGAAGAACCAATTCGCTACATCGAGGCATTTGCAAAAGCAAGTGCAGATATTATCACAGTTCATATCGAGGCATGTAAGGATTTGGATGCCACCATCGAAAAGATTCGCGAATACGGATGTAAAGTGGGAGTTTCAGTCAAGCCGGCAACTCCGGTCTCTGTGCTGGAACCATACATAGATAAAATTGATATGATTCTGATTATGTCAGTGGAGCCTGGATTCGGCGGTCAGAAGTTCATGCCAATCGCATTGGAAAAGATTGCACAGGTAAAAGCAATGATAGAAGCCAAAGGTCTCGATATCGATATTCAGGTAGACGGCGGTATCGATACTCAAAATGTAGAAGATGTCATTAGGGCAGGAGCAAACATTATCGTTGCAGGTTCTTCCGTTTTCAATGGGGATACATCAGCTAATACAAAAGCGATGATGGAAATTTTAAATAAGTATGAGTAAAACAGGTGTAATTATAAGCGGCGGTTCAATCAATGATGCATTTACATTGGACATGTTAAGAAAAATAGAACCGGAGTATATCATTGGAGTAGACAGCGGCCTTTCATTTCTTTATAGAAATGAAGTGATGCCGACGCATATTGTCGGGGATTTCGACAGTGTGGACCCTCAGGTAATTGCATATTATAAAGAAGAGACGCAGGTGCCGATTCGTGAATTCAATCCGGTGAAGGATGCCACCGATACGGAGATTGCGCTTCGCATGGCAATTGAACTGGGAGTTCAAAAGTTATGGATTTTCGGTGCGACAGGAACTCGCCTCGACCATGTGCTTTCCAACATACACATACTGAAAATTCCGTATGTTGCGGGAGTGGAGGCCTATCTTGTAGATGAATGCAATCGGATTTCTTTGTGGGGAAATCAGATTTGCATCCGCAAGGCAGAAAAATTCGGGAAATATTTTTCGATATTTCCATTTAGCGGACCAGTGGAGAATGTGTCTATCGTGGGAGCGAAGTATCCGCTTGCGAATTATCGGGTGAGTGCCGATGAAAGCAGATGCGTCAGCAATGAAGTTGTTGACGATGAAGTGTTAATTACGTTTTCCGATGGATTGCTAATCTTGATGGAGACGAGAGATAAAGAATAATAGATTGAGAGGAAACATATATGAAATTAGGAATTGTAATATATTTGCCGATTTCATATAAGTCGATATAACCTCGATATATCTCTACAAAAGTCCATATTACAATGGATAGATGAAATTTCAAAGTGTATAAAACTCAATATATGTTTATATATGTGAATGTTAAAATGGCGTACAAATGGCGTAAATCAAATGACATCCTATATCTGTTGATAAAATAGATGTAGGATGTTTTTTGTATGTTTGCTACTCACATTTCTTCCTGTGAATAGTATTCATCAAGAGCAGGATTTTCGCCAATAGTGACATTGCCACAATCATTTAATGTTGGCACAAAGTGACATTCAAAACTTTCATCGTTTTTGATTGCTTTTATAAAATCAACAAATTCTG
>JAZQSP010000105.1:0-32598 GCA_045630205.1 Faecalimonas sp.
ATGTCAGGACATTCAAAATTCGCGAACATCAAACATAAAAAGGAAAAGAACGATGCTGCAAAAGGTAAAATCTTTACAAAAATCGGTAGAGAACTTGCAGTAGCCGTAAAAGAAGGTGGCGGACCTGACCCGGCTAATAACAGTAGACTTCGTGATGTAATTGCAAAAGCAAAAGCAAACAACATGCCGAATGATAACATTGAAAGAAGTATCAAGAAAGCGGCAGGAGATGCTGATGCATCCAATTATGAACATGTTACATATGAGGGATACGGACCAAACGGAACAGCAATTATTGTTGAGGCCTTAACAGATAACAAGAATCGTACGGCGTCTAATGTCCGTAATGCATTTACAAAGGGTAGCGGAAACGTTGGCACCCCTGGATGTGTATCATTCATGTTTGACAAAAAAGGGCAAATCATTGTAGATAAAGAAGAATGCGAACTGGACGCAGATGAGCTTATGATGACAGCACTTGATGCGGGTGCTGAGGATTTTGTAGAAGAGGAAGACAGTTATGAAATCCTGACAGATCCGGATGAATTCAGTGATATACGTCTTGCATTAGAGGAAGCAGGAATTCCGATGGTAAGTGCAGAGGTTACCATGATTCCTCAGACTTATGTAGAATTGACAGATGAAAAAGATCTTAAAAACATCCAAAAAACATTGGACCTTTTGGAAGATGATGACGATGTTCAGGAAATCTATCACAATTGGGATGAATAAACTTTCTGCAGAGAATGAATGATGAATAATCAGATGGAGGTTAGAGGAAATGAGTGATTACAGAATTGAAACAAAATGTATTCAATCAGGATACACACCAAAGAATGGAGAACCACGTGTAATTCCGATTTATCAGAGTACAACTTTTAAATATGAGAACAGCGATGCAATGGGAAAACTCTTTGACTTGGAGGATTCGGGATATTTCTATACAAGACTTCAGAACCCAACCAATGATGCTGTTGCTGCAAAGATTTGTGATATGGAAGGCGGTGTGGCAGCTATGCTTACATCTTCCGGTCAGGCAGCGAACTTCTATGCAATTATGAATATTGCTGAGGCAGGAGATCACATTATCTGTTCTTCAGCTGTTTACGGCGGTACATATAACCTATACGCACATACGATTCGCAAGATGGGTATTGAGGCAACATTTGTTGATCCGGATGCTTCCGAAGAAGAACTGAATGAAGCATTTAAAGATAACACAAAGGCAGTAGTCGGAGAGACAATTGCAAATCCGGGACTGAATGTGCTTGATATTGAAAAATTTGCAAAGGTGGCTCATGCACACGGAGTTCCGTTGATTATTGACAATACTTTTGCAACCCCAATCAACTGCAGACCTTTTGAATGGGGAGCAGACATTGTTACACATTCTACAACAAAGTACATGGATGGTCATGCAACAGCAGTTGGTGGATGTATCGTTGACAGCGGTAACTTTGATTGGGAGGCGCATGCTGAGAAGTTTCCGGGACTTACTACACCGGATGAGACTTATCATGGTCTAGTATATACAGAACGTTTTGGTAAAGGTGCTTATATCACAAAAGCTACTTCGCAGATGATGAGAGATTTGGGTTCTATTCAGTCTCCTCAGAATGCATTTTTATTAAACATTGGTCTTGAGACATTGCATCTTAGAATGCCTAGACACTGTGAGAATGCATTAAATGCAGCAAAATTCTTAAAGAGTCATGAAAAGGTTGCATGGGTGAATTGCCCTGCACTTGAAGGTGACAAATATTATGATTTGGCACAAAAATATATGCCAAACGGAACCTGCGGTGTTATTACATTTGGTGTAAAAGGTGGAAGAGATGCCTGCGTGAAGATGATGGATGCGCTTAAGATGATTGCAATCGTTACACACGTTGCAGATTCAAGAAGCTGTGTGCTTCATCCTGCAAGCCATACTCATCGTCAGATGAACGAGCAGGAATTATTAGAAGCAGGCGTACAGCCTGATTTGATTCGTTTCAGTGTTGGAACAGAGAATATCGAAGATATTATCGATGATTTAAAACAGGCATTGGAAGTGATTTAGAGATTTTAGATGGGTCTATGGAAGAGATTTTCTTCTGTAGACCCATTTTTGTTTTTTGTATTGGATTGCACGTGTCTTTTGGGTCTATGACAAGAAAATTATCTTTTAGACCCAAACACTAGCTAATTCAACGTGAAATAGTGGAGAGTTAAGAATGAATTGGGCCTATACGAATAACTTGCATTAAAACACCCAAGATTACTAAGAATTGCGGGTCTAGACTTGATTTTTCGTCCCATAGACCCAAAGTAAGAAAATTGCGCCATAGAATTTACAAATATTTTTGCTTGTTTGGGTCTACGAGAGAATGAAATCTCTATAGACCCATTTATTCTAATACACTAATATTTTTTTTAAAACATGAAATACTACAATTATTACACAAAAAGGAAGTAGATAATCATGGAAATGGAAAAAAATGAAGAAATTAGAGAAACCGGTACAATAGAATTAACAAATCAAAATAAAAAACACACCATTAAAGTATTTACAATTATTGGCGAAATAGAAGGCCATGAAGCTGCAAGCAACAATACGAAATCAACAAAATACGACCATTTGTTGCCGCAACTTGCTGAACTGGAGGAAAGTGATGAGATTCAAGGTGCATTGTTTTTACTCAATACACTTGGTGGAGATGTTGAAGCAGGTCTTGCTATTGCAGAAATGATTGCGTCCCTCAGTAAACCGACAGTATCTTTGGTGCTTGGTGGTAGTCATTCCATAGGCGGCCCATTAGCAGTTGCAACAGATTATTCATTTATTGTTCCAAGTGGAACTATGGTTGTTCATCCAGTACGTTCATCAGGAATGTTTATTGGCGTAAAACAAAGTTACTTGAATATGGTAAAGACTCAAGATCGTATTACAAATTTTATTTCCACACATTCTCGTATTACCAAAGAACGAGTAGAACAACTCATGTTAAACCCAACTGAGCTTGTAAAAGATGTTGGAACAATGCTTGAAGGCGAAGAAACAGTAAAAGAAGGGATTATCGACGAAGTCGGTGGAATCAAAGACGCCTTGAAAAAATTACACAATTTAATAGATAATGGAGAAGGGGTAAAGTTTGCAATATAAACTTGCAAACTTACCACAATTATGTTTTAATCATAATACAACTTTTGGAAAGGAGAAATTATTACGAACTACGAAAAAATGAAACATGAGCAAATGATGCTCGACAAAAAAATCCGTTCTATCAAAGAACATCTGAAGCATTTGCCGTCTGGTAAACTTGTCTGCTCTCAAAATGGAGAATATCAAAAATGGTATCAAAGTGATGGTCACAAAAAAACTTATATTCCCAAATCAAACAAACAACTTGCAGAAAAATTAGCTATCAAAAAATATTTATCTTTACAGTTGGAAGATTTAGAAAATGAAAAGAAAGCAATAGGATCTTATCTTAGACATTCGACACAAGGAAAGGCGGCACAATTACTTGCCAATCACTCGGAATATCAAAAACTACTCAAACCATACTTTTCACCATTATCGGAAGAATTATCAAATTGGACGAAAGCACCATATGAACGTAATCAAAAATACCCTGAACAGCTTGTGAATAGAGGAAGTTCGGGCAATTATGTACGGTCAAAATCAGAATCTATGATTGATATGGTTTTATATCTTCATAAAATTCCATTTAGATATGAGTGTGCTTTGTGTTTAGGTGAAACAACTTTATTCCCAGATTTTACAATTCGACATCCAAAAACAGGAGAAGTGTTTTACTGGGAGCATTTTGGCTTAATGGATAATTTAGAATATTCTAAGAATGCCTATTCAAAATTACAGTTGTACACAAATCATGGAATTATTCCCACCATTCAACTTATCAATACATATGAAACAAAAGAGCATCCCTTAACTGCCGACACAATCGAAAAGATTGTTGAAGATTATTTCTTATAAGTTTTTGGGCATATATAGTTTGAATTTTCTTACAGACCCAAAGAAGCAGTAAAACAAGCAAGTTATACTATGTATTTTACGTGCGTTGGGTCTATAAGGCGGGAATGAAAACCCAGACCCGCAAATCTCAAAATATTTGGGTCCCGTGAAAAATTAATTATGTATAGACCCAAAGCAAATTAAATTGCCCCAAAACCCAGATTGCAATTGTTCAAAAATGGGTCTTCAACAATAAATGCATTATAGAGACCCAACAACACACTGCAAACCTTAGAATTAGTGAATTTATCACAATAAACATCTCGTAATTTCAACAAATTTAGTGATGACATGAGTTTCCAATAATGCTATAATAATATAGTTAGGAGATAAGGAGGATTCTCATGGCAACATCGAAGAAACGAAAAAGAAAAAGTACAAAGCCTGCGACTCAATCAAAGCGCACGGCTAAAGATAATAATAAGAACAATCAAGAGTTCTTGAGAAAAGAAATTGTGATACTGGTTTCCTTGGCAGTCTGTATCTTTTTGCAGATTAGTTTGTTTGGAATCGGTGGATTTATCGGCGATGCATTAGCCGGTGTCCTTTTTGGAACATTTGGTTTTTTGGGATATATTGTTCCGATAATGGCTTTTGTTGGAATTGCTTTTATTGGACAGAATAAAGGCAATGCGAACGCATACATAAAAGCAGGTGCAGTTTTGGGATTGTTTTTTATGTTTTGTACTTTGTTCCAGATAATTATATATGGCTTTAATGATAACCTTAAACTTTTATATAATTTATCGAGCACACATAAGGACGGAGGCGGAATTTTTGGTGCAATACTTGTGAAACTGCTTGTTCCTGCTGTTGGAATGGTAGGCACATATATTGTTGTTATTTTAATCTGCATTATATGTTTTGTTCTTCTTACAGGGAAGTCTTTTGTGGGTGTAGTGAAGAAAGAAAGTGAAAAAGCATATCAGACTGCCAAGACAATAGCAGAAGAACAGCGCGAAAAACGTGCAATGGAAAAGGCAAATCAAGCGATTGAAGAACAGAAGGATGTGAAACGAAGAGACAAATTGGTTTCTGGTGTCTCATTTAATACAACATTGACAAACGAATCGTCCGATATTCATGAAATCACACCGGAAGGTTCAGAAGCATTATTTAAACCAAGCAAACCGGAAGATATTGTGATTAAGCGCGCAACTCCGATTGAAGAAGCAACGCCGGAGGAGCCTCGTGAAATAAAAGAGGAAGTTCATGATGGACAGCCGGAACAGATATTGCCGGATGCTGTTTCAAAAGAGGATGCAATCACTCGCAAGAGAAGAAGCACGATTGAAAGTCGTGAATCTGCAGCAAATGAAGCAATGAATGTTGAAAATGAAATTAATATAAAAGCTGCGAAGCCAAAGAAAGCATATAAGTTCCCGCCAATGAATCTCTTGACAAGAGGACGTGCAACAGGCGGTGATTCAGATGCTCATTTGCGCGAGACAGCAATGAAACTAGAACAGACCTTGCAGAATTTCAATGTGAATGTTACGGTGACAAATGTTAGCTGCGGACCATCTGTTACAAGATATGAATTACAGCCGGAGCAGGGTGTTAAGGTAAGTAAAATTGTTGGCTTGGCAGATGATATCAAGTTAAATCTTGCGGCTTCCGATATTCGTATCGAAGCTCCGATACCTGGAAAAGCAGCTGTTGGTATTGAGGTTCCGAACAAAGAAAATACAGCGGTTATGCTCAGAGATTTGCTTGAATCCACAGAATTCAAGTCACATCCTTCGAAACTTGCATTTGCAGTCGGAAGAGATATTGCAGGAAAGGTTGTCGTTGCGGATATTGCAAAGATGCCTCATGTGCTTATTGCAGGTGCAACAGGTTCCGGTAAGTCTGTTTGTATCAATACGTTAATTATGAGTATTTTATACAAGGCAAGTCCGGAAGAAGTAAAACTGATTATGATTGACCCGAAGGTGGTTGAGTTAAAAGTATACAATGGAATTCCGCATTTGTTGATTCCGGTTGTGACAGATCCGAAGAAAGCGGCTGGAGCACTTAACTGGGCAGTGGCGGAGATGACGAGACGTTATCAATTATTTGCAGAATACAATGTGCGAGATTTAAAGGGATATAACGCAAAAGTTGAAACGATAGAAGATATTGATGATGAAGACAAACCACAGAAATTACCGCAGATTGTAATTGTGGTAGACGAGCTTGCCGACCTTATGATGGTTGCACCGGGCGAAGTGGAAGATGCCATTTGTCGTTTAGCACAGCTTGCGAGAGCCTGCGGTATTCACTTGGTTGTCGCAACTCAGAGACCGTCTGTAAATGTTATTACAGGTTTGATTAAAGCAAATATGCCATCACGAATTGCATTTGCAGTATCATCCGGAGTAGATTCTCGAACTATCATTGATATGAATGGTGCGGAGAAATTACTTGGAAAGGGTGATATGTTATTCTATCCTGCAGGTTACCCAAAGCCGGCAAGAATACAGGGCTCGTTTGTGTCGGATGGTGAAGTGCAAAGTGTTGTTGATTTCTTGATTAACCAAGCAGATGGGGTTACATATAACGAGGAGATTACAAAGCATATTAACTCCGCTCCGGCAGGAAATGCACCGGCTTTTGGCGGCAACGATGCGGATGATAGAGATGAATACTTCATTTATGCGGGTAAATTTGTGATTGAGAGTGATAAAGGTTCCATTGGTATGTTACAGCGAAAATTCAAGATTGGATTTAACCGTGCTGCAAGAATCATGGATCAGCTTTGCGAGGCAGGTGTTGTCGGCGAAGAAGAAGGAACAAAACCGAGAAAAGTGTTAATGTCAATGGAAGAATTTGAACAGTATATTGATGAGTATGTATAAAATACAAATGGAAACACGAGGAGGATTATAGACATGAAAACAGACATTCAAATCGCTCAGGAAGCGGTAATGGCACCCATTAAAGAGGTGGCAGCAAGTATTGGTATTCAGGAAGAACATTTGGAGTTATATGGAAAGTACAAAGCTAAATTAACCGATGAACTATGGGATGAAATAAAAGATCGCCCAAATGGGAAATTGGTTCTTGTGACCGCAATCAACCCGACTCCTGCAGGAGAAGGTAAGACAACTACATCCGTAGGACTCGGACAGGCGATGGCAAAATTAAATAAAAAAGCAATCATCGCACTTCGTGAACCATCGCTTGGTCCATGTTTTGGTGTGAAAGGTGGAGCGGCCGGCGGCGGATACGCACAGGTTGTACCTATGGAGGACCTCAACCTTCATTTCACCGGTGACTTCCATGCAATCACATCTGCAAACAACTTGTTAGCAGCAATGTTAGATAACCATATTCAACAAGGAAATGAACTTCAGATTGACCCAAGACAAATCGTTTGGAAACGTTGTCTGGATATGAATGACCGTGTGCTTAGAAATATTGTTGTCGGACTTGGAAACAAAATGGACGGAATGGTGCGTGAGGATCATTTTGTAATTACCGTTGCATCTGAGATTATGGCGATTCTTTGTCTTGCAAGTGATATTAAAGATTTGAAAGCAAGACTTGGAAAAATTGTTGTTGCATATAACTTCGCTGGGGAACCTGTAACAGCAGAACAATTAAACGCAACAGGTGCTATGACAGCACTTTTGAAAGATGCTATCAAACCAAACCTAATTCAGACATTAGAGCATACACCGGCGCTTGTACACGGTGGACCATTTGCAAATATTGCACATGGATGTAACAGTGTAACAGCAACAAAGATGGCTTTGAAACTCGCTGATATTGCAATCACAGAGGCTGGATTTGGTGCAGACCTTGGCGCTGAGAAGTTCATGGATATCAAGTGCAGAATGAGCGGGTTAAAACCGGATGCAGTTGTTCTTGTGGCAACAGTTCGCGCACTCAAATATAATGGTGGTGTTGCTAAGAAAGACCTCAATGAAGAAAACTTAGAAGCACTTGCAAAAGGTATCGTGAACTTAGAAAAACACATTGAAAATGTACAGAAATTCGGAGTGCCTTGTGTTGTAACACTCAATTCATTTGTGACTGACACAGAAGCGGAATATGAATTTATCAAAAAGTTCTGCGAAGAGAGAGGCTGTGAATTTGCACTTTCTGAAGTATGGGCAAAAGGTGGTGAAGGCGGAGTTGCATTAGCTGAAAAAGTGCTTCATACATTAGAGACAAAAGAAAGTAACTTTAAGCCAATCTATGAAGATGAATTGTCATTGAAAGAAAAAATTGAGACAATTGCAAAAGAAATCTATGGAGCAGATGGTGTTGAATTTGCACCTGCTGCAGAGAAACAATTGGCTAAGATTACAGACATGGGTTACGGCAGTCTTCCAATCTGTATGGCGAAGAATCAATATTCGTTGTCTGATGATGCAACGCTTCTCGGAAGACCTACGAATTTCAAGATTCATATTCGTGAGGTATATGTCAATGCAGGTGCAGGATTCGTAGTTGCACTTACAGGTGCAATTATGACAATGCCGGGACTTCCAAAAGTACCTGCAGCAAATGGTATTGATGTAAATGAAGATGGTGTGATTACCGGATTGTTCTAGGAGAATATTATGGCACAATTAATAGATGGAAAACTCATTTCCACACAGATAAAAGACGAATTAAAGGCAGAGGTTGCATGTTTAAAAGAAAAGGGAATTGTCCCTTGCCTGGCAGTCATTCAGGTGGGGAATGACCCTGCATCCTCTGTATATGTAAGCAATAAAAAGAAAGCATGTGCATATATTGGGATTGAATCCCTTGCATATGAATTAGATGAGAATATTTCGCAGGAAGAACTTCTTACTATCATTGACGAACTGAATCACAATGATATAGTCAATGGAATCCTTGTACAACTTCCGCTACCAAAACACATTGATGAAGAAGCGGTGATAAAATCAATTGCACCGGAAAAAGATGTGGATGGTTTCCATCCGGAGACGGTCGGCAACATGTGCATCGGAAGCAAAGGATTTCTCCCTTGCACACCGGCAGGAGTAATTCAACTCCTAAAGCGTTCCAATATTGAGATAGAGGGCAAGGAATGTGTTGTAATTGGAAGAAGTAATATTGTAGGGAAACCGATGGCACTTCTTTTGCTCCGTGAAAATGGAACTGTAACAATCACACATTCCCGCACAAAAGATTTGAAGGAAATCACAAAATGTGCTGATATCTTGGTTGCGGCAATCGGTAAACCCAAATTTGTTACGGCAGACTATGTGAAAGAAGGCGCCGTTGTCATTGATGTCGGCATTCACAGAAATGCAGATAACAAATTATGTGGTGATGTTGATTTTGATGATGTAATTCATAAAGTTAGTGCAATTACACCTGTTCCGGGTGGAGTTGGCCCGATGACAATTGCCATGCTGATGAACAACTGTGTGGAAACAGTGCGTTAAAAGATTGATTTTTTGAATTAGTAGAGTTATCATAAAAATAAGAATAATGAGAGAAAATATAAGGAGGCATAACATGTATAAGATTACAAAAGCAAAATTATTAGCAGATAAAATCTATCTTATGGATGTCGAAGCACCACGAGTTGCAAAACATTGTGAACCGGGTCAATTCGTTATTGTAAAGATTGATGAGCATGGAGAGAGAGTACCTCTTACCATCTGTGATTATGACAGAGAAGCAGGCACAGTTACAATTGTTTTACAGACAATCGGTGCATCAACTGAAAAGATGGCTCATTTAAAAGAGGGAGATTACTTTGGGGATTTTGTGGGACCATTAGGATGTCCTTCAGAATTTATCAACGAAAATATTGAAGTATTAAAGAAGAAAAAAATTCTGTTTGTAGCAGGAGGTGTAGGTGCAGCGCCTGTATATCCACAGGTAAAATGGTTGCATGAACACGGTGTAAAGGCTGATGTTATTGTTGGTTCTAAAACAAAAGATCTGTTAATTCTGGAAGATGAAATGAAGGCTGTTGCAGGCAACTATTATCCATGTACGGATGATGGTTCTTATGGTCACGCAGGTTTAGTAACTACTAAAATTGAGCAGTTAGTAAATGAAGAAGGTAAGAAATATGACCTTTGTGTTGCTATTGGTCCAATGATTATGATGAAATTTGCATGTCTTACAACAAAGAAATTGGAGATTCCTACGATTGTTAGTATGAACCCAATCATGGTTGATGGAACGGGTATGTGTGGTGCATGTCGTCTTCAAGTAGGAAATGAAGTAAAATTCGCATGTGTAGACGGACCGGAATTTGATGGTCATTTAGTTGACTTTGATCAGGCAATGAAGAGACAACAAATGTACAAATCAAAAGAAGGTCGTGCATTACTGAAATTACAAGAAGGTGACACACATCACGGTGGATGTGGACATTGTGGAGGTGACGAATAATGGCTGATGTATTTAAGAAAGTTCCTGTAAGAGAACAAGACCCTGCAGTGCGCGCAAAGAACTTTGAAGAAGTATGTTATGGATACAACAAAGAAGAAGCTATGGAAGAAGCTTCCAGATGTATTAACTGTAAGAATGCAAAATGTATTGAAGGATGCCCTGTATCAATCAACATTCCAGCATTTATTCACGAAGTAAAAGAAGGAAACTTTGAAGAAGCTTATAAGATTATCGGTAAATCTTCAGCACTTCCTGCTGTATGCGGACGTGTATGTCCTCAAGAATCACAGTGTGAAGGAAAATGTATTCGAGGAATCAAAGGAGAGCCAATTTCTATCGGTAAATTAGAGAGATTTGTTGCAGACTACGCTTTGGAAAATGATATCAAACCGGAAAAGGCTGAAACAACCAATGGACATAAAGTGGCAGTTATTGGTTCCGGTCCTGCAGGTCTTACCTGTGCAGGAGATTTGGCAAAATTAGGATATGATGTCACAGTGTTTGAAGCATTGCATGAACTTGGCGGTGTTCTTGTATATGGTATTCCGGAATTCCGTTTGCCAAAGAAAAAAGTTGTTGCAAAAGAGATTGATAAAGTAAAAGAACTCGGTGTTAAATTCGAGACAAACGTAGTTATTGGTAAATCAACTACCATTGACCAATTGATGGAAGATGAAGGATTCGAGGCTGTATTCATCGGTTCGGGTGCGGGCCTTCCGAAGTTTATGGGAATTCCTGGAGAAAATGCAAATGGTGTATTCTCAGCAAACGAATACTTAACACGTAACAATCTGATGAAAGCATTTGATCCATCTTATGACACACCAATCGCTGCAGGAACAAAGGTTGCTGTTGTTGGAGGTGGTAATGTTGCAATGGATGCTGCAAGAACAGCACTTCGTCTTGGTGCAGATGTACATATTGTTTATCGTCGTAGCGAAGAAGAACTTCCTGCACGTGTGGAAGAAGTACACCACGCGAAAGAAGAGGGCATTATTTTTGACTTACTTACAAACCCTACAGAAATTCTTGTAGATGACAATGGTTATGTCAAAGGTATGAAGTGTGTGAAGATGGCACTCGGTGAGCCTGATGCATCAGGAAGAAGACGTCCGGTAGTAGTGGAAGGTTCTGAATTCGAGATGGAACTTGACACAGTGATCATGTCACTTGGAACATCTCCAAACCCACTCATTTCTTCTACAACAGAAGGTTTGGAAGTGAACAAATGGAAATGTATCGTTGCAGAAGAAGATAACGGTAAGACAACCAAAGAAGGTGTCTATGCCGGTGGTGATGCCGTTACAGGTGCTGCGACAGTAATTCTTGCTATGGGTGCAGGAAAAGCAGGTGCACAGGGTATTCATGAATACTTGAGCAACAAATAATTACATATGATTTTAGGGGACAGGGTAATATGAAAATTACTTTGTCCCTTTTTGAATTCATTGTCACAAAAACTATATTTTATGCTATAATGTAATAACGAGTTTTTATGCAGGAGGATTATTACATGCAATTAGCAATGTTAACAGCTCTAGGTGTTGGCGGCGCCACCATCGTAGGTGTTGTAATAGGTTTTATATTTCAGAAGGTTCCGCACAAATTTAACGATGCGATCTTGGGTTTTGCAGCTGGAATTATGCTTGCTGCGGCCGTATTAGGCCTTATATTACCTTCTATGGAAGAAGGGAATATCTGGATAACCTCTATCGGTATTTTAACGGGTGCGTTATTTTTAAACTTTGCAGATAAAATTACGCCTCATTTACATCGTATTACAGGAATTGACCAGGAGACGCATACAGAATCTCAAAACTCAATCAACAAGGTTATGTTATTTGTCATGGCAATTGCAATACATAATCTGCCGGAAGGAATTGCTGCAGGAGTTGGTTTTGGAAGTGATAATATCGGAAATGCTGTTACAGTTGCACTCGGTATTGCTTTGCAAAACATTCCAGAGGGTATGATTATTGTATCCCCTCTTATTATGTCAGGTGTTTCCAAGTGGCGTGTATTTTTGATTGCAAGTTTTACAGGTGTGATTGAGATTATAGGTACTTTGATTGGATTTACGGCAGTATCTGTTGCAACAGTTATTTTACCATTTGCACTGGCATTTGCAGGTGGAACGATGATCTATGTTGTCAGTGATGAGATGATACCTGAAACACACAGTCATGGATATGAACAGATGGCAACGTATTCATTACTTTTTGGATTTATCACAATGCTGATTATGGATTTCTATATAGGGTAAGACGGAGACTGGAAGATGAAGATTACAGTAATTACTGTTGGAAAGATAAAAGAAAAGTATTTAAAAGATGCAATTGCTGAGTATAGTAAGCGATTGAGCAAATATTGTAAATTAGAGATTGTAGAAGTTGCAGACGAAAAGACTCCTGACAATGCGAGCGAAGTTGTAGAAGATGCAATTCGTGCCAAAGAAGCTGAGCGCATCTTGAAGCATGTAAAAGATGATGCATTTGTTATCACATTGGAGATTAATGGAAAGCAATTAAGTTCGGAAGAACTGGCTGATAAGATTGAAAAACTTGGTGTGCAGGGAACTAGTCATATTATTTTTATCATTGGTGGTTCTATCGGATTGGGACAAGAAGTTCTTCAAAAGTCGAATTATGCACTTAGTTTTTCCAAGATGACATTTCCGCATCAATTGATGCGTGTAATATTATTAGAGCAGATATATAGAAGTTATCGAATTATTAATGGAGAACCATATCACAAGTAAGTGTTTTTAATGAAAATTAATGATATCGAAATTAATGATAAATAATTTGCTATTGTTTGTATAATATTTTATAATGTTTATGAAGAATATAACAAAACTTAGTGGAAGGAACGTGATTATTATGATGTATCCGTTTATGACATTAGATGATAATACGGAAATAGTACATTCCGATGTTTTGATTGATGGTAAAGTAAAAGTATATATTGAAAAACCTAATCCAAAAGATTGCTTTCATCGTCTGACTTGTTATTTGCCAATGTATGAATTGGATGATGTATATGGTTTTAACGAAGATGAAGTAAATAAATATCTTGATATTATAAAATCAACAGCACACTTAATTATTGAATTTGCAAAAGGAAAGGGGTTTGAAAATGCCTCAAGTTTTTAAAATAGGATCTTATTGGGTGTACTTCTGGGCAAATGAAGGAGAGCCAATTGAACCAATTCATGTACATGTGGCTGAAGGTTCACCACAAGCAAATGCAACAAAAATATGGATAACAAGCGCCGGAAAATGTTTACTTGCCAACAACAACTCTGATATTCCTAAAATAGCATTGCGAAATATCATGCGAATTATTGAAGCGAGAAGTGCGGAAGTAATTGACAAATGGTACAATTTCTATGGAGAAATAGAATATTATTGTTAATTATTATTATTATTATTATTAATCAAGTGAGGCAAACAACCTCACTTGTCTACGTTATGGAAAATCATATCATAAATAGAAAGGATTACATAAGATGACACAAAAATATACTCGATTAAAATGTGCATGCTACACAACAAATATTACAATGTCAGTTGTGGGGAATTTATCACCGGTATTGTTCCTGACATTTCGTTCGTTATACGGAATTTCATACTCGTTATTAGGACTTTTGGTTTTAATTAATTTTTCTACACAACTTACAATAGACTTAGTGTTTTCATTTTTTTTACATAAGTTTAATATCCCTAAAACAGTTCAAAACACACCGGCCATAGGAGTGGTAGGACTTGTGGTTTATGCGTTATGGCCATTTGTTTTTCCGGAACACGTATATTGGGGTTTGGTAATTGGAACAATTATTTTTTCTGCATCAAGTGGGCTTGCTGAGGTTTTAATGAGTCCCGTTATTGCAGCAATTCCTTCGGATAATCCGGAGCGAGAAATGAGTAAACTTCACTCTATGTATGCGTGGGGTGTTGTTGGAGTTGTTATATTTAGTACAATCTTTTTATATATTTTTGGCAAAGAAAATTGGCAATGGTTAGGACTTATATTTGCGATTATCCCGTTTGTTTCTACGGTATTATTTCGATTTTCTAAAGTCCCTACGCTGGAGACACCGGAACGTGTGTCAGGAGCTATTAGTATGCTTAAGAATCGAACATTGTGGTTATGTCTCATTGCAATATTTATCGGCGGTGCAGGTGAATGTACCATGGCACAGTGGAGTTCCGGATATATTGAGCAGGCACTTGGAATTCCAAAGGTGTGGGGAGATATCTTTGGTGTTGCTTTATTTGCAATGATGCTTGGCCTGGGTAGAAGTCTTTATGCAAAGATTGGCAAGAATATAGAACGAGTATTGTTTTGGTGTATTGTTGGTACAACATTATGCTACTTTGTTGCGTCCATTTCTAATATTGCATTGGTTGGTCTTTTGGCATGTGGCCTGACGGGTTTATGTGCGTCTATGCTTTGGCGGGGTGTCTTCTTGTTGCATCAAGTCGAATCAAAACAGGCGGTGTATTTATCTATGCAATGATGGCTGCAGGCGGTGATTTGGGTGCATCTATAGGGCCGCAAATGGTTGGAATTATTACAGACGTTGCAATGCAGTCGAATGTTATTATTCGTTTAGCGGATAAATATGGATATACAGCAGAACAATTAGGAATCAAGTGTGGTATGCTTACAGGTATGATATTACCATTTGTAGGAATCTTTATTTTCTTATATATTTTGAAGTCAAAGCACAAAGTACAAGGAGAGTAGTTAGATGAGTAAAGGCTATGCAGTTATTACAGGTGCAAGTTCCGGTATAGGAACCGAATTTGCCAAACGCTTGGCGAAAGAAGGATATAAATTAGTTCTTGTTGCCAGAAGAAGAGAACGCCTGGAAAAATTGGCACAGGAAGTTAATACAGAGTGTATGATATTGACAGCTGATTTGTCAGAGATGGATGAATGCAAACGCATAATGAAGGAATTGGATTCTGTTGATATAGATGTATTTATTAACAATGCAGGATTTGGCTATTGTGGGGAAACGTTGACAATAGAGACGGAAACAGAACTGAATATGATTGATTTAAATGTGAAAGCGATGCATTTGTTTGCAAAGCTTACGCTCGACAAAATGATAGATAGAGATAAAGGCTATGTTTTGAATGTTGCTTCGTCTGCAGGACTTCTTCCGGCGGGACCATATATGTCTGCCTATTATGCTACAAAAGCGTATGTGACCAGCTTTACAAGAGGTGTTGCAGAAGAACTGCGTCGAAAACACAGTAACGTATATATCGGATGTCTCTGCCCGGGACCAGTTGATACGGAATTTAACAAGGTTGCAAATGTGGAGTTTGCGCTCAAAGGCATCTCTGCAAATTACTGTGCCAACTATGCGGTTACACAGATGTTTAAGAAAAAGATTACAATTGTGCCTGCGTTCAAAATGAAGGCGTTAGTTATTCTTGCAAGATTCATACCATCAAAACTTTATATACGAATTGCAGCGAAACAACAACGCAAAAAAATCTACAAATAATGGAGAAGTTTTATGAATAAGCAAAAGACTGCACGACTGATGTTAATTGCATCAATGGCTATTTTTGGTACATTAGGATTGTTCGTGCGACACATTGGTGTTTCATCTGGCGAGTTAGCGTTATACCGTGCTGTTATGGCTGCAATTTTAATTGGTTTATACTTGCTTATAACAGGCAATAAGATTCCTTATCGAAATATAAAAAAGGATGTTCCTTTGTTGCTTGCATCCGGTATGGCAATGGGAATCAACTGGATGTTATTATTTGAAGCATACAAATACACAACTGTATCAGTTGCAACATTAAGTTATTATTTTGCGCCTGTTATCGTAACACTTATTTGCCCGGTTCTTTTTAAAGAGAAGATGACCGGAAAGCAGATTATCTGCTTTGTTATGTCTACACTTGGAATCGTAATGATTACAGGGATTGGTGATGTCAGCGCCTCAGGAACCAATATTATTGGAATTGTGTTTGGTTTAGGTGCTGCAATGTTCTATGCGACTGTTGTTTTGATTAATAAATTTATCAAAGGCGTGGAAGGTTTGCATCGTACTTTCTTACAGTTTGTTGCAGCAATCATTATATTAGTTCCATATGTTGCAGTAACAAGTGGCATGAATCTTCGAATGTTAGACAGTGTCGGCTGGGGAGCATTACTTGTTGTTGGTATTGTACATACGGGAATTACTTATTGTCTATATTTTTCATCACTCAATGAATTGCCGGGACAGAAAGTTGCAATTTTAAGTTATATTGATCCGCTGGTTGCAATTGTTATATCAGTAACTTTGCTTGGAGAAAGCATGACAGTAATGCAGGCAATCGGTGGTGTTTTGATTTTAGGTTTTACGTTGTGGAATGAAAGGAGGTAATAGATTATGGTACATCATATTGTTATGTGGAAATTTAAATCGGAAATAGAAGAAACTAAAAAACCGGAACTCAAAAAAGCAATGGCAGAAAACCTTGCAGCACTTGTTGGAAAAGTACCGGGACTTTTAACAGTAGAATTTGTGGAGAACCCAATTCCGTCAAGCACACATGATATTGCGCTTGTGACAACGCTTGAAAAAGCAGAAGATATTGCAGTCTATGCAAAACATTCGGACCATGTATATGTTGCAGATACATATGTAAGACCTTATGTTACAGAGAGAGCATGTCTCGACTATGAATAAAGTGTAAAAAAAAGGAAGATTCGTCTTCCTTTTTTTAATTTTATGTGCTATAATGTTTATTGCGTTGACGCGTTAAAGTCAAAAAGAGAAAAGAAAGAGGTATTAAGATGCCAATTACAGAAATCTTAGAGCGAAATTGTAAATTATATGGTGACGAGGTTTGTCTTGTTGAGGTTAACCCTGAGATAAAAGATAATCGGAGAGTAACATGGAAGGAATACGAGCTGATTGAGTCCAATTCGCCATCGTATTACCGTCGCGAAATCACATGGAACGTATTTAATGAAAAAGCAAATCGTTTTGCGAATCTTTTGATTCAAAGAGGAATTAAAAAAGGAGATAAGGTTGCAATTCTTTTGATGAATTGCTTGGAATGGCTTCCAATTTACTTTGGAATCTTAAAGACGGGTGCATTAGCTGTTCCGTTAAACTTCCGTTATTCTGCAGATGAGATTAAATACTGTGTGGAACTTGCTGAAGCGGATATTTTAGTTTTTGGACCGGAATTTATTGGTCGTGTAGAAGAGATTGCAGATGAGATTATGACAAACCGTCTGTTATTCTTTGTGGGCGAACATACGCCAATCTACGCCGAAGATTATTTATCACAAACAATGAATTGTTCCAGTCAGTCACCGATGATTCGTGTGAATGACGAGGATGATGCAGCTATCTATTTTTCTTCAGGAACCACAGGTTTCCCGAAGGCAATTTTACATAATCATACAAGTCTTATGCATGCTTGTAAGGTAGAACAGAATCATCACAGTACAACCAAAGATGATGTGTTCTTATGTATCCCGCCACTCTATCATACCGGTGCAAAAATGCATTGGTTTGGAAGCTTTTTAGAAGGTGGAAAAGCCATCCTCCTAAAAGGAACGAATCCAGAGACAATTATCAGAACGGCTTCGGAAGAACATTGCAGCATTGTATGGCTCTTGGTTCCTTGGGCACAGGATATCTTAGATGCTCTTGACCGAGGAGATATTAAGTTAGAAGACTATGAATTGAGTCAGTGGCGACTCATGCACATCGGTGCACAACCTGTTCCGCCGAGTCTGATTAAACGTTGGAAAGCATATTTTCCACATCATCAATACGATACCAACTATGGTCTAAGCGAATCCATTGGACCTGGCTGTGTACATCTTGGCGTTGAAAACATTCACAAGGTTGGCGCGATTGGAAAGGCCGGATACGGATGGAAGACGAAGATTGTTGATGAGCGCAGAAACGAAGTTGCAAAGGGAGAAGTCGGAGAGTTGGCTGTGTTTGGCCCTGGTGTTATGACTTGCTACTACAGAGATCCAAAGGCAACTGCTGATGTTATGGATGCAGAGGGCTGGCTATATACAGGTGATATGGCAAAGGAGGATGAAGATGGCTTTATTTTCCTTGTAGACCGTAAAAAAGATGTTATTATCAGCGGTGGTGAGAATCTCTATCCTGTACAGATTGAGGACTTTATTCGCGAATATAACGTAGTAAAAGACGTTGCTGTAATTGGTCTTCCTGATAAACGTCTTGGCGAGATTGCAACTGCGATTATTGAGATTAAAGAAGGCTTCGAGTGTACAGAAGAAGATATTGAGAAGTTCTGCATGAAGATGCCGAGATACAAACGTCCGAAGAAGATTATCTTTGCGGATATTCCGCGTAATCCTACCGGTAAGATTGAGAAACCAAAGCTTCGCAAGATTTATTGCGGAGAGAGTCTGGTTGCAGCACAGAACAGAGGATAATATTAAAAAAAAAGAAAACTGCGAGTTCAGTATGATACTGTTCTCGCAGTTGTTTTATGGCTCCACGTCAAATGTTGGGGGCTGTTTTATTTACATATTTAACGAAGCGGAAGAGCGGTTATCACTTTTTCTACTCCTGCACCGATAATCTCATTTGTGCGTTGTAAGGATTCCGATACATCTTTAGACAATTCCGGTAGCTCAACCTCCTTTATCAATTTGTCAGGATTATCCAGTGGCATGATGTAAAATTCCGGGTTCCCATCATCCGGTTCATTCGGTGTTCGGTATACCCAGGTCGGAATAAAGTCTACTTCTGTAAGTGAAACTATACCATCATCAGATTTCTCTAACACCAGTTTTACAAGCAATCCGTCCTCTGTATGTCCCGTTGGCTTGGTAGTTACCATACGTTCCTTATATTGATTCGATAAGTGATTGCCGAGAGAGTAGACGCAGAGCATCCGGTGGTCGCCGGCTGCATTGGTTAATAAATCTACCGGTTGAATCACGTGAGGATGTCCTCCGATTAAAGCGTCAATGCCCATTTCACAAAGTTCTTGTGCGATTTTTTGTTGTCTTGTATTTTCCGTTGTCTCATATTCCACGCCCCAGTGAATATATGCGATTGTGTATTCCACACCGGCTTCCTTCATTTCCTGAAGGCCTGTTTGAATCTCATCATAGAGCTTTTGTGTGTTACCATAGTTAAATGTATTGATTAGCAGAGCGGTAGCATTGTTTACCGGAATTGAGTTGATGGATATGTCCTTTCCTTCCTTTGCACCGGTATTAAATACATAGTTGAAAAACCCAACCTTAATTCCGTTAATTTCTTGAATCATATAGGTGTTTTCAGAGGCGGATTTCCGGACACCCATGTACTTCATGCCATTTGATTCAACTGCATTTATCGTCATATTAAATCCCGCATCATAATTGTCATAAATATGATTGTTTGCAAGTTGGCATATATCTGCTCCATTTTGCGAAAGTGCCGTGACGATAGCAGCCGGAGCACGAAATCTCGGATACCCTTTATAGTTACCGTCAGATATTGTAGATTCCAGATTCAGAATCGTCAAATCTGCATCCGTGTAGTGCTCTTTGATATATTTGAAAATGTTATTGTAGTCATAACTCCCGTCATCTTTTCGATAAAGATTAGATGTGAGAAGTGGATCGTGCATGATAATATCCCCACCAGTCAGGATAGAAGCGGTAATTGGCTCCGGTTCCTCTTTTTCAATCTCAATTGGTGCAAGCGTTTCAACTGCATCTTCCTTGTTTTTTTCATCTTTATTTTTCCTAATTATCCATGATGCAAACAATATTACAACAACAATCGGTATCAAAACAACGAATAACCGAAGGAGACGTTTGACGAACCGCCTTCTTTTACGACGCTTTCTTCTACGCAGTTTATCTGTAGTATGTTCCATATCCAATTTTCTCCTTTGTACAATCTATTCAAATTCTTTCTTTAACACTTTTGCAATATCATTTTTATTCAGAAAAATATCCATATAGCGTCTTTCACCATCCAAAACATACCGTACATTACAATTAATATAATCCTCGCCGTAATCTTTTTGGTAGCGCATAAAATCACCTAAAATCATATATTGCTTTAATGCATTCAACTGTTCTTCGTCGTTGATATATTCTTGTTGCATATCACCATACTTATCTGAGTAAAATTCCAGATATTCTAATTTTATATCCGCTGATTCTGCAAAGCTTACTACATCAAATTGTTTCAGATAAGAAATGGTCTCCGTAAAGTCAGAGTATATCATATAGCTTTCACTGCCTGAATATTCTCTTCCGTCAATCGGATACTCCACAATCAACATCAATACTTTTTCTTTTGAAAGAGAGTCAGAAAGTGTAATGTTACTGTATTCCTTTAGATAGATTTCACACAGTTCCTGTATCTGTTCTTTCGTGAGGTTGAGTTTGAACTGTTCCGGACCGTTAGATACCTGAAGAGAAGTAATCTCTATTTCATCAGTGTGATACAAGATACAATAGTCATTTTTGAAATCTTCCGTAGCAGACAGCTTATCTAAACTTTCCGGAAATTCATTTCCGTAGTAAGAATATCGTCTTTGTCTTTCAAAGCCTGATTTCAATCTATATGTCACAGTGAAATCATTCATATAAATATAGTCTGAATCACCTGAAGAATGACTAGATGCTTTAATATCCTTAATTGCCTCTAGTGCAAGGTCAATGGATTCTCCGCTCAGCCAGTCTTTTTGTTCTTTCCAATTATATTTCCCTTCATCAAACAGATAAGTGTCTATCTGAATAGATTTCACATCTTTTTTATCCGGCATGTATGCATCGTATTTGAATAAATCTGTCCAGAAGACAAATACAAAAGCAAGACAGAATAAAATAGTAAACAGTAGTTGTTTCTTCTTGCTTATAAGGGCCTTAATGTCAAATTGGAAAATGCATTCCATAATACCATGCATTAAGAACGCTACAAAAATCAATCCGAATATCAGCCATGCAGTGTTCGCATAAGCAGCTATCTCGTTTAACAGAAGCCCTGCATACAGAGCAATCGGAATTACCAGCATAATACGAATCACAGGGTTGAACTTTTCAAAAGCCATTGCGCGACCCGCTGTTTCAGATGGTCTGCGAAGGAAAAGAAGATAAGCAACCACACTGATTACCAGTGCAAACAAAAAACATCCAAGCAGATACGTCCAATGATCCTTAATGTTCCATATTTCTGAATTATAATTCCAATGATATGTGGCTTTATACGCAAGCGTTATCGGTGAAAAATAAAAATATTTTTCATTGATGCCACGATGTACATAAGTTTTAAAGAATTGACCTGCATACAGTGGAATGAGGTTACTGATAATCAGTGGAATATAGCTCACAAACACACCCAAGCCTAAAAAAGCGACAATACTGTGTCCTGTCATCACCATAGCAAGTACAGTAGTTGTAAAGCATGCGAGAAAGCAACCTATCATGCAAATCAAACTCCACAACATATTTTTGAATATGATTGCGGAACCATAACCTACTCCGTAGACAATTGCAAGTTCCATCCCAAGTGTAACAACAGAAAGAACAATGAATGTTCCAATACATGCAATAAACAGCGTTTTGAATCGTGCCTGCTTTCGAATTGGCATCGATTCATAGAAATCCGTCTCCTTTTTGGAGTGGAGATAGCGGAAGCAGTCAAATGCCAAATACACTCCGATTAACATTGCCAGAATAGCATTCCACATATTCGGAGAGCAAAGTTCTGTCAAATGTTCAACAACATAATCAGTACCTCTTGTAGGCGGATAGTAGGAACTCATAGCATCTTCTATAAATTCTGTTTTTAACAAATTCTGCACATTTAAAAAGAATGAGATTAAGTGTATAAAAAATGCTAACACCGTAATCAACACTGCAGCAACATGTCTGCGCAGTGCTTCCATAATTAACTTAGGAAATGAGACTCTTAATGTCATATCCGGCCACCTCCGTTTCACTGATAAAGATTTCTTCTAATGTAAGCGGTATTGATTCACAATAAATTGGATTTAATGTATTAATCCATCCTACAACCTTTTCTGATTCGCCTCGAACGGTCATTGTCAGAAGCTTACCATGACGTTGCATTTTCATCACAAGCAATGCATCCTGAATTTTTTGGTCGTATTCTTCCGAGAGCACACACTGAACTTTTGTAAGATTGCATCTTAAATCTTCTAAATCCTGAGAGAGAAGCACTCCGCCTTTGTGAAGAAGTCCAATATGGTCACTGATATCCTCAAGTTCTCGTAAGTTGTGAGATGCGATAACAGGTGTAAACTTCCGTTCACTCATTTCCTGAATAAAGAGTGCTTTAATTGCCTGGCGCATCACCGGGTCAAGACCGTCAAAAGTCTCGTCACAAAACAGATACTCAGTTCCGGCGCAGATACCTATTAAAATGGAAAGTTGTTTTTTCATGCCTTTGGAAAATGTACGAATCTTCCTATTCGCAGGCAAATCAATCTTATTTAAAAGATTGTGAAAACGTTCCGTATCAAAACCAGGGTAGTAGGTCTTGTAAAATGCTCCAAATTCTTTTGGTGTAGAATTCGGAAAATAAAACTGGTCATCCGAAATATAGAAGAACAGTGATTTTGCCTTTGGGTTATTCCAAACAGATTCCCCGTTTATCAGGATATCACCGCGTTCCGGTTTTAAAATCCCCGCCATGCTGCGAAGAAGTGTACTTTTCCCGGCACCATTCGTTCCGAGAAGTCCCATCACAACTCCTTCCTTAATTGTTAAGCTAATGTTGTCTACGGCAGTAATATCGCCGTAATATTTGCTGACATTTTTCAATTCAATCATAACTTCACCTCCGGAAAAATTTCTCTGACACAATCCAAAACATGAAGAGAATAAATTCCGGATTCCCTGCATATTTTCAATTGAGTTTTCAAACCTTCTAGTAAAAGTTCCTGTTGTTCTTTGACTACATCTTTTTGCGATGAGACAAAATTGCCACGTCCCTTAATGGAATAGATAAGCCCTCGTCGTTCCAGTTCGCTATAAGCTCTCTGAATGGTATTGGGATTAATTGATAAATCTACCGCAAGTGAACGAACAGAGGGGAGCTGTGAATTTGCTTCAAGAGCGCCGTTCAATATCAACATCTGGAAACGCTCAATTACTTGTTCATATATCGGACGCTTATCATGATAATCAATCACAATCATACAAAAACTCCTTTCTTCAAAGTGTACTATCTGTATTAGTACACTTATTATTTCATACATTTTTTTCCATGTCAATATGATTAAGAAAGATATAAGAAAATCTTAACAATATTTATTATTAGAATTACTTAATAAAACTGTTGACATTATTAGAATTAGTGATAAAATAAGACACATCAATTGCATATCGGCCAAGTGAAGCTCGCAGGTAACACTGTGATTGGATGGCACACTGGAGAATCCCAATTAATGGGTGCCGAAGGTGATAAGTGAAGGTAATACTCGCGAATCTCTCAGGCAAAAGGACAGTGATAACTTTTATTTAGTTATTGTTAATGTTGGGTTCAAAGGTTTCTTTGAATCCTTTTTTTATTCCTTGGGATATGCACACACATAAGGAGGAAAATAAAATGAATCTTGTAGAAAAGATCACAGAAATCAACAACGTAGTAAACTCATGGATATGGACAGATTTTGGTCTGTATCTCTTACTTATCGCAGGTGTAATTATGACAGCTGTAACAGGAGTATTCCAGATTACACACTTGCGTCATTGGTGGACAAAGACCATCGTAACAGTATTCAAGAAAGACAACACAGCAACTAAGAAAACCGACAAGAAATCAATTTCTCAATTTCAGGCTCTCTGTACAGCATTAGCTGCAACAATAGGTACCGGAAATATCGCAGGTGTGGCTGCCGCTATCTGTATTGGTGGTCCTGGTGCAGTTCTTTGGATGTGGATTGCAGCATTCCTTGGAATGATGACAAACTTCTCTGAAAATGTACTTGGTATCTATTATCGGCGTAAAAATAACGACGGAGAATGGTCAGGCGGTGCAATGTACTATCTGAAAGATGGTCTTGGAAGCAAGAAGGGAATGAAAGTGCCTGCATCTATTTTGGCAGTTTTATTCGCAATCTTTGCAATCTTAGCTTCATTCGGTATCGGTAACATGGGTCAGGTAAATAAGATTACACTGAACATGGAATCTGCATTCTTCTCAAATGTGAACTGGCAAATCGGAAATGTTAACATGATTAACTTAATGATTGGTCTTGTACTTTTGATAATCGGAGCGCTCATTATTATTGGTGGTCTGCAGAGAATCGCAACTGTAGCAGAGCGAGTTGTTCCATTCATGGCTATCGCTTATGTTGTATTTGGCCTGATTGCTGTATTTATGAATTTTGAATTAATTGGTCCTGCATTTAAATCTATTTTCACACATGCACTCGGTGTAAAAGCATTGGCCGGTGGTGTGACAGGTGCAGCACTTAAACTTGTAATTGTTCAGGGATGTAAACGTGGTGTATTCTCAAACGAAGCCGGTCTTGGTTCTTCGGTAATGGTTCACTCATCATCAAATGTTAAAGAACCTGTAAAACAAGGTATGTGGGGAATCTTTGAAGTGTTCTTTGATACCATGATTGTATGTACGATGACAGCTCTCATCGCTTTGACATCAGGCATGATCAACTTGGAAACAGGCGTGGTAAATGCAGGTGTTAGTGATGCTACTTTAATCAGTGAATCATTTGGTAATGTGTATGGACAGCCTGGAGAATGGTTTGTAGCCATCGCAATGTTGCTCTTTGCATTTACAACTGTACTTGGATGGTCACAATATGGTTCAAAAGCTGTGGAATATCTTTTTGGTGAAAAAGCTGTAAAGGTTTACAAAGTAATTTTCGTATTGATGATTGTTTCCGGTGCAGTTATGACATCATCTTTGGCATGGGATATATCAGATACATTTAATGGTCTTATGATGATTCCAAACTTAATTGCCGTTGTACTTCTTAGCCCATTGGTATTCAAGATTACACGCAATTATATTGACCGCAAGATCAAAGGCAAAGATGTAAAACCAATGTTCTCGTTTGACGCGGACATTCAAGCAGCAGCTGAAGCAAGTCAAAGCGAAGATATTATTGAATAAATATTTGCGTAATTGAAGCCCATGAGTTATAATTGATTCATGGGCTTTATTAAGATAAAAGGAGAGAGAACTTATGAAGAAATTTTTTGACGAATTTAAAGCATTTATTAGCCGTGGAAATGTAATGGATATGGCAGTCGGTGTTATTATCGGTGCTTCTTTTAAAGCAATCGTAGATTCGCTGGTTGCAGATATCATTAACCCGGTACTCGGACTTTTTGGAGGAATGAATTTCTCTGAATACAAGTTGCAGTTGGTGGGAGATGCTACACTTAACTATGGTAACTTTATCACAGCAATCATTAACTTTGTGATTATGGCATTTGTGATTTTTTGTATCGTGAAGTTTATGAACGGTGTATCAGCAAAATTTGCAAAGAAACAGGAGGAAGCACCTGCAGAACCTGCAGCACCTACAACAAAGGTGTGTCCGTTCTGTAAGTCAGAGATTGCAATTGAAGCAACCAGATGTCCGCACTGTACATCTGAATTAGTTGTAGAAGAATAATTACATATTAAAGAATGTGCTGTTGCATTGGCGAAAATAATTCGTAAATGTGACAGCATTTTTATTTTTAATGAGGTTTTCAGGTATAATACCCATTTCTCTTGTTTTTCTAGAATCTGTTGAAGCAATACATTTTTCATGTTAAAATATTAAGATAAATAATTTCAAAGAGAGAAGAATATGTCAAAAGAATTAGAAGCTTATTACAATAAATTTTGTGAAGAAAAACGATTAACAAGACGTCATGGAAACGTAGAATTTATCACGTCTATAAAGTATATCCATAAATATCTTGAAACTATGTCCAAGGATGCCAAAATACTAGATATTGGAGCGGGAACCGGAAGATATTCTGTAGCATTGGCAGAGGAAGGTTATGATGTCACGGCGGTTGAATTGGTGAAATATAACCTTGGTATCTTAAAACAGAAAAATAGCAATGTAAAGGCATATCAGGGGAATGCACTGAATCTGAAGCGTTTTGAAGAAAATATGTTTGATATGACGCTTTTGTTCGGACCGATGTATCATCTGTATACCGTTGAAGATAAAGTCAAAGCATTGTCGGAAGCAAAGCGTGTAACGAAGCATGGCGGAATCATTTTGGTTGCATACTGCATGAATGAGTACAGTATTGTGTTACACGGCTTTAAGGACGGCTATATCAAGGAGTCTATCAATCAAGGAAAAGTAAATGAACACTTCCGAGTGACGCCGAAACCGGAGGATTTATATGATTATGTTCGTTTAGAGGACATCAATTCCTACAACGATGCAGTTGGTTTGGAACGTATTCAGATTATTGCGGCAGACGGACCTGCAAACTATATGCGTCAAACATTGAATGCAATGGATGAAGAGACATATGAACTATTTATTCAATATCATTTATCCACTTGCGAGAGAACCGAGCTACTAGGAGCAAGCGCACATACACTTGACATTTTACGAAAGAATTAGATAGGAAGAAGATTATGAAACGAAATGTAGAGATGAAAGAAATATCAGATGGAAATTTGTATGATTTGAATGATATGGTCAAGGCAGACTGTAATGATTGCAAAGGCTGCTCCGCATGCTGTCAGGGAATGGGAGAATCCATTCAATTAGACCCGCTTGACATTTACAATCTCACAATAGGTTTGAATACTAGTTTTGAACAATTATTAGCAGGTGCTATTGAATTAAATGTTGTTGATGGCGTAATATTGCCGAACTTGAGTATGAAGAATGCAAAAGAAGCATGTTATTTCTTAAATGAAGAAGGAAGATGTTCTATTCATGCATTTCGACCTGGAATCTGTAGACTATTTCCGTTGGGAAGATTCTATGAGAATCATGACTTTAAGTATTTCTTGCAGGTTCATGAGTGTAATAATCCTAACAAAACAAAAGTGAAAGTTAAGAAATGGATTGACACGCCAAACCTTCAGGAAAACAAAAAATTTATCATAGATTGGCATTATTTTATTGATGAAGTACAAGAGATAATAGCTAAAATCGAAGATGAAGCACTCATAAAAAAGATTGATTTATTTATTTTGCAGCACTTTTTTATGGAGCGCTATTCTGAGGAAGAAGACTTCTATACGCAATTCAATGCAAGATTAGAAAAAGCAAAGAAGATTATTGAGAGATTGACAAAATGAACTATTATCTAGCGCCATTAGAAGGCATTACAACTTACGTATATCGAAATGCATATACCTTATTTACAACTTGTGATTTGCGAAAGGATTTTAGATGATTAAAGATTATGTAGCCTTTGACCTAGAGACAACAGGCTTAAATGTAGAAACAGATTACATAATTGAAATCGGTGCCCTGAAGGTAAGGGACGGGAAAGTCTGCGAACGCTTTATGGAGTTCGTAAAGCCACAGGTAGCGATTTCACCGATGATTACAAATATCACAGGCATTACAAACGTAATGGTTGCTGATGCGAGAAATACACGAGATATCATTCGTGATTTTGTGGAGTTTTGCGGTGATTTTGTTCTGGTCGGTCATAATATTATGTTTGATTATAAATTCATGAAAAAATATGCGTCCGAATATGGATTTGCATTTGAAAAGTCAGGCATTGATACTTTGAAAATCGCACGAAAAGTACTTTGCAACTTGGATTCCAAAAGCCTTGGTACTTTGTGCGAACATTATGGAATTATCAATCAGGCAGCACATCGCGCTTATCATGATGCACTTGCTACAGCCAAAATCTATCATTATCTGGCACATGATTTTGAAGGTAAAGAACCAAAGCTATTTGCACCGGAAGCATTACAATTCAAACCAAAGAAAGTACAGCCATGTACATTGAGACAGGTTGAATATTTAAGAACATTATGTGCTTATCATAATATTAGAATTCAGGAGCATCCTGAAAACATGACGAGAAGTGAGATGTCCCGTCTCATTGACAACATCATTACAACACACGGGAAGATGTATACGGAGTAACTTATGAAACAAAACCATTATGTGGTCGGCATTCTGGCACATGTAGATGCCGGAAAGACGACATTAGCAGAGAGTATCTTATACCTTAGTGGAAACATACGTAAAATGGGAAGAGTGGATCACGGTGATTCATTCTTAGATCATAATGCCCTGGAACGCACTCGTGGTATTACGATATTTTCCAAACAGGCTGAAGTGCGTCTGAATGAGACAGAGATTACTCTGCTTGACACTCCGGGGCATGTGGACTTTTCTGCGGAAATGGAGCGTACACTTCAGGTTCTGGATTATGCGATTCTTGTTATCAGCGGTTCGAACGGCGTACAGGGGCATGTGCAGACTCTGTGGAAGTTGTTGGAACGCTACGAGATTCCAACATTCTTATTTGTCAACAAAATGGACCAGCCGGGAGCTGACCAAGATGCCTTAATGGCAGAGTTGCAGAAGAGACTCGGCGAGAAATGTATCAACTTTTCCACAGATAAATCTTCCGAAGAATTTGAAGAAAGCGTTGCGATGTGCGATGAGGCACTTTTAGAAAGATACCTAGAAGGAAACACGTTTGAAACAACACAGATTCAAGAATTAATTTCAACACGAAAATTGTTTCCCTGTTTCTTTGGTTCCGCACTTAAAATGGAAGGTGTGGAAGAATTCTTGCATGAATTTGAAACGTATCTAAATGCAAAAAACTATTCGGATGAATTTGGTGCAAAGGTTTATAAAATATCACGCGATAAACACGGCGCAAGACTTACACATTTGAAAATCACAGGTGGCTCGCTAAAAGTAAAGAGTATTATCAAAGAAGATGAAAAAGCAGACCAGCTTCGCATCTACTCCGGAACCGCATTTGAGGCAGTGAGTGAAGTGTCTGCAGGAAGCATCTGTGCTGTCACAGGACTGAACTCTACACAAGTTGGAGAAGGATTGGGTATTGAAAAAGATTCTTTCCCGCCAATCTTAGAGCCGGTGTTGACGTATCAGATTCAATTACCAGAGGGGACTGATGTACACGGCATGTTCCTAAAACTCAAGCAATTAGAAGAGGAAGAACCGGAACTTCATATCGTCTGGAATGAATCATTAAGTGAAATTCATGCACAGGTGATGGGCGAAGTGCAGATAGAGATCCTAAAGAGTCTCATTGAAGAACGTTTTAACGTGAAAGTTGAGTTTGGAGAAGGCAATATTGTCTACAAAGAAACGATTGAAGACACCGTCGAAGGAAATGGACATTATGAACCACTTCGTCATTATGCGGAGGTACGCCTTCTGTTAGAACCTGGTGAACGTGGAAGCGGACTAACATTTTCAACGGATGTCAGTGAAGATGTCCTAGACAAGAACTGGCAACGCCTTATTATGACGCACTTGGAAGAAAAATCACATAAAGGTGTACTGACGGGTTCTGATATTACAGATATGAAGATTACGATTGTAAATGGTCGTGCGCATAATAAGCACACGGAGGGTGGAGATTTTCGTCAATCAACTTACCGTGCTGTAAGACAGGGGTTAAAAAAGGCAAAGAGTATCCTTTTGGAACCTGTCTATGAATATCAACTGGAAGTGCCTTCAGAAATGATTGGTCGTGCAATGTCCGATATACAGAAGATGTACGGAACATTTTTACCACCGGAAACGGATGGAGAGATGTCCATCTTAAAAGGGACAGCACCGGTTGTAAATATGCGTAACTACCAGATGGAAGTTCTTGCGTATACAAAAGGATACGGAAGACTGTTTACAACATTAAAAGGATATGAACCGTGTCACAATACAGACGAAGTGATTGAAAAGATTAGCTATGATTCCGAGAGTGATATGGATAATCCGACATGTTCGGTATTCTGTGCTCATGGTGCAGGATTTGTAGTACCTTGGGATGAAGTAGATGAAAATATGCATACGGAAAGTTATGCGAAACGAAACAAGGTTCAAGTAGAAACTGTGAATACCTATGTAGCTCCACCTGCTATTGACGAAGATGAGATAGAGGCAATCTTTGAACGTACATTTGGAGCGAATAAGCGTGAACCTCGAAACAGTTCCAGAATCATTACTGCAGCATATTCTGAGCAAAAGAAAGTGAAAAAACAAGAACAGATACCGGAAGTTCTTCTTGTTGACGGATATAACATCATCTTTGCATGGGAAGACTTGAAAGAACTCTCGCAAGTGAATATCGAAGGCGCAAGAGGGAAACTGATGGATGTACTCTGTAATTATCAAGGGTTCCGTAAGAACATCGTAATTCTTGTGTTTGACGGATACAAAGTCAAAGGAAATCCGGGTGAAGTGCTAAAATATCACAACATTTATGTGGTCTATACAAAAGAAGCGGAGACCGCCGACCAATACATTGAAAAGACGGTACAGGACATCGGCAGACAATACCATGTGACAGTGGCGACATCCGATGCATTGGAGCAGATGATTATTCTCGGACAGGGTGCACATCGTATCTCAGCCAAAGAACTCCGTGAAGAGATTATAATTATGAACCGTGAACTTCATGAAGGACATTTGGATCAGACAAAGAAGACAAGTTCCTATCTGTTTGAAGGACTGTCTGAGGAGATGGCAGGCTTTATGGATGATGTCCGTATGGGACGAAGAGAATTTCACGAAATCAATAATGTCAAAGAAGGTGACTAACTTATGAATATGTATGATTTAATCATGAAAAAGAAAAAAGGTTGCGAACTTACGAATGACGAAATTCGATATATGATTGAAGGATACACCAAAGAAAATATTCCGGATTATCAGATATCCGCCATGATGATGGCGATCTGCTTTCAAGGAATGACACCGGAGGAGACAAAGAATCTGACACTCGCTATGGCAGAAAGCGGTGACATGCTAGATTTATCCGAAATCAAAGGCATCAAAGTAGATAAACACAGCACCGGTGGCGTAGGAGATAAGACATCTCTCGTACTTGGGCCAATGGTTGCTGCACTTGACGTATCGGTTGCCAAGATGTCAGGAAGAGGACTTGGACACACCGGTGGAACAATTGATAAGTTAGAGAGTTTTACAGGATTTACAACTGCATTATCCAAAGATACCTTTGTTAAAAATGTCAATGAGATTGGTATGGCGATTGCAGGACAGACGGCTGACCTTGCACCTGCCGACAAGAAACTCTACGCACTTCGAGACGTAACCGGAACCGTAGACCAGATGTCACTCATTGCAAGCAGTATTATGAGTAAGAAGCTTGCCTCAGGAGCAGATGCGATTGTACTGGATGTCAAGACCGGCGACGGAGCATTTATGAAGACAATCGAAGATTCTGTAGCACTTGCGGAAGCAATGGTCAGCATCGGAAAACTCGCAGGAAAGAAAATGGCGGCAATCATCTCTGATATGGACCAACCACTCGGAAATGCAGTCGGAAATATTCTGGAAGTCAAAGAGGCCATAGATACACTTCAAGGACATGGACCAAAAGACTTGGAAGAATTGGTGCTGACACTCGGTTCCTATATGGTTGTTGCAGCCGAAAAGGCGCAATCAGTTGAAGAAGCAAGAATAATGCTGGAAGAAACTTTGCGAGATAGCACTGCATTTGAAGTCTTCAAAAGGTTTGTTGTAGCACAGGGCGGATGTGAAGACGAAGTGTTGCATCCGGAGAAATTACCTGTCGCACAATATATCGAAGATGTTGTAGCAGATGCAGAAGGATATGTTGCCAAGATACAGACGGAAGAGATTGGGCGCATTTCGCTATTACTTGGCGGTGGAAGAGAGACCAAAGAGAGTGAGATAGATTTGACCGTTGGAGTTGTGTTAAATAAAAAGCGTGGAGATAAGGTGGCGGCAGGCGATGTGTTAGCTACTATTCATGCAAATGACAAAGAGAAACTTGAACAGGCGAAGATGCGGTTACTGGAGGCATATACAATTGTAGATAACCCTGTAGAAAAAGGAACTCTTATTAAAAAAATAATTGCGTAAGCAAATTGTTTAATGATTTTATATTGTCAGACAATTCAAGATATGATATAATACAACTAATCTCAATGTAAGGGCATGTTATCAGACGTGCTTTTGTGTTGAGATTTTTTGCATTTTTCTCCAATGCACAAATGCACAGAGATAGTGGTGTATGAA
>JAZQSP010000106.1:0-13893 GCA_045630205.1 Faecalimonas sp.
CTTTTTTATCTGAAAAGATATTGGGAAAAAGAGTTGATTTTATATTGCGGTTCCCTTTTACTTCTTGATATTCAGTTGTTTGTTCCATATTGTTTCCTCCATTGTATCATATTTCATCATTTTGTAACAGTATAAAATCAACGGATTTTAACAATCATAGGCATCACGCTCCAATATTCTATTTTCATCAAAATGAAATCTTCGGCAGAACTGCCTTGAAATTCGGATACGTTCTTGAAACGCAGCGGACATGTAGTGTTTGAATAAACTTGTCCGGATTTTGATGTATATTCATGTTATCAGAAATGCAAACCACCTGCAATAGTTTTTCGAGTTGTCAACAAAACAGGAAAGTTATCCACACGATGTGGATAATTTTGCATTGGACAAAATTTTAGAGAGAGAATAACTCGTAGGGCCATTCTCTCTCCATCTTTCTAAGCTATCTATTTCCCGACAGCCCCTTTCTTTAATTAAGGATAGGTATTTTTTATTTTTCTAGATGTATCAATTTTTCACCTTTACAAAAGGAAATTGTATTGTCAAATTTGAATTCATCTCCATCATATTTAAAATACGGCTTGCCGCACCAGATGGTGTATTCTTTCCTGCCTCCCATGCTTCAACCGTTTTATCTGATACACCCATGTAACTTGCAAAGAGTTTTTGAGAAAAACCAGTAGCCTTACGAATACGCTTTACCTCATTCGCATTATACTCTTTTACAGGAATAATAGTGACCACTCGTCTATTTAATTTTTTTTCACTTGATTGCGCATCTTCAATTGTTTCTGCCAAGCCTGTCATAATGCTTTCATATACACTTTTCATTTCTTGCTTTCCTCCTTTATACTGCGCTCTAATAATTGAATTGATTTTTTGATATTGTTGCACTCACTTTTTGTAAGATTATCCTTTTCACTCTTAGCATATACCGTAATTAAATAAATTACCTCTTGTACAACAAAATCTACATAACAAACTCTTGTGCTTCCACTTTTCCCTTTGTTCGGAAACGCATATCGCAGTTTCCTTAGTTTTCCTGTTCCTCTAATTAACGAACCGCTTTGAGGATTTTTAAGAAGTTCAAGTTCCAATTTTTAGAAAATTCTTTCGTTTGTATAAACGTTCTTGTCATTTGTGTTTCCTTTCTACATTTATATATTACCCTATTCAATAGGGTTTGTCAATGTGCTTAAATATAATCTCATGACTGATTAATTCTTTGAAATTCTTCGGCAGAATAGCCTAGAACTCAGATGCGTCTTTCATCTTAAAACGCAAATTGATTGTTAAATATTATTATTTTAAGAAAAAAGAAGAGTTGCTCCTATGGAACAACTCTGATATGATTTCATCAAGGAAAGTTACCGCAACCACTGTATGGTCGGGTTATACTTCCGCAAGTTTGAGGTCTCAATGTAAGGTTATTTATATATCTTTCACTTATTTTTCAATATATAATATTCCTTTTTTAATACAGTGGTTGCGGCAACTTCCCTTGGTTAAATCACCTTGGGATTACATCCACATACCTTCTGTGTAAGAACTGCTTGAATCTGTGCCTGCATAATGCAAGCAACGTACACGATAATAGTAACCGCTACCTACACTAAGTGTCTTGCTAGTTATTACCGAGTATGCATTTTCTTTGACAGCAGTCCATGAAGTTACTCTTGTCCAACTTCCGTTGACTTTCTTCTCTACAATTACCGCTACTGTAACCTTGCATTGTCTAGACGCATTGGTAATGCCACCGCAACCGATTTTATTACTTCCCGCATCATTGATGACTGAGACACCGTCCGCAAGATATACACCCCATGTCTGAGATGTTGCATATCCTACTAACGCATCCTCTGTCCAAATGTCGGATAATGCCACATCCTGCATTGGTTCCTCTGCCTTTACTTTTTCATCTCCTGCAAAAAATCCCATTATTGAGAACAAGAGTGCAAAAAGTAACGCAACTACTCTCTTTCTCATTTACCTCTCTCCTTTAGGTCTATTTTTCATATAGACACAAGAAAGAGAAGAATCTATCGTAACTCTATGAAAAAATCAGATTTTCTAATATGTCTTCAACCTCTTCTTTATTTATTCCTGTCAATATTATTGTATACTGAGCATCTTCATAAACAAAACTCACCAACCATCTTGAAGATTTGTTTTCCTCTATCTCATATTCTTTTATAAGCACATTTGCTTGCTCGAGCCTTTTCTCATGTTCTCCAATAAATATATCCTCAATTTCAACGTTCAAGGACCCTTCACGATAATCTGTAAAAATCCGATATGAAATATCTTTTTTATTCCCTTTTCGATATTGCAATTGGATTAACTGTAATTCTTCATTCATTTGCATCTCTGCAAACTCCATTCCTTCTGGCAGATAAATCATTCTTACTGGAGAAAACCCAAACTTTTCTTCTATCTTTTCATAAGCATCTTCTTCGCTCGCTTTGACCACCCCATCGAACTTATCATCGCTTCCATCGCTGATTCTTGTGTATGATCCTTTGTCAAAGATACCTTGTATCTTCGTAAATACTTTCTTTCCATCACCGAAACTTACGGTTCCGACTCCCAGTGCGCATAATACTGCCACTAAAAGTACATAATATTTGCGTCTGGCACGTTTTTTCTTATATATCTTTCCCAGGCGAATTAATTCCTCATCTTCCTTCGTCCGGCTCTCCCGGTCCCGCTCTTCTTCCTCCTGGTGCTCATGAATCTGCTGCTTTAGCTTTGTATAGATTTCCTCTGGCGCAACTACATCTTTCAGGCTTGGGTCACTTTCCACTTCTGCCATGATGCGGTCCGCTTCGTAGTCCATTCCTTCTTGTAAGAGGCGTTTCAATTCATTATCATCCATTTTCATCGTTTGGTCTCCTTTTTTATTTACTTAATTTGCTTTTCCTTGACCTTTCTTGGAATACTGTATAATATAATGAATAAGAATTCCAAAAATCGGAGGAAAGATATGAAACGTATTATCTTAACCGGCGGTGGTACTGCCGGTCATGTTACACCAAATATTGCACTGATACCGGGCCTCAAAGAACTTGGATATGACATCCACTACATTGGTTCTTACAACGGTATCGAAAAAAATCTAATTGAACAATTCCAGATTCCATATCATGGAATCGCTTCCGGAAAACTTCGCCGCTACTTTAGTTTACAGAATTTCACGGATCCGTTCCGTGTACTCAAAGGCTTTGGCGAAGCGAAAAAACTGATTAAAACACTAAAACCTGATGTCATCTTCTCAAAGGGCGGGTTTGTCTCTGTTCCGGTTGTAATTGCAGGAAAACAATGTCATGTTCCTACGATTATTCACGAATCAGATATGACGCCTGGCCTGGCAAACAAACTGGCCATTCCGTCTGCAACGAAGGTTTGTTGCAATTTCCCGGAGACCTTGAACCATCTGCCAAAAGAGAAGGCAGTGCTTACAGGTTTGCCAATCCGTCAGGAATTATTATCGGGTAATCGCGAAGCCGCTTTGAAATTCTGCGGTCTAAGCACCGGAAAACCGGTCATCCTCATTATCGGCGGAAGTCTCGGCTCTGTCGTTGTCAACAACGCAGTTCGCCAGGTTCTACCGGAACTTTTGAAGAACTTCCAAGTGATTCATCTCTGCGGAAAGGGCAAGATAGATGAATCTCTTCAAAATCTTGACGGTTATATTCAATATGAATATATCAAAGACGAATTAAAAGATTTGTTCGCGCTTGCAGATATTGTTATCTCAAGAGCAGGTGCCAACGCAATCTGCGAACTTCTAGCACTTCACAAACCAAACCTTCTGATTCCGCTCTCTGCAAAAGCAAGTCGCGGGGACCAGATTTTAAATGCCCGTTCTTTTGAACGTCAGGGCTACAGCATCGTCATAGAAGAAGAGGAACTAGAATCTTCCGTTCTTCTTGATGCAATTCAAAAATTATATAGAGAGAAAGATGCTTACATAGCTAATATGAAGCAATCTGCCGGGCATAATTCCATTCAGACAATCCTCGGCCTGATTGAAAAAGCATCTAAATAACACAGATTGAGTTTGCTTGTGCTATTGCACAGGCAAACTTTTTTGCACTGCTCTCTCTCGTCTAATTTTCAATAGATTTTATGTATTTATCATACTCTTTTTGAAAACTTTTGCGTATCCATTGTTTTGCACGATACAACTTACTATATATCACATCAACGTTGACACCGATTCGCTTGGCAATCTCTTCTTGCGGTATCTCAAAATAGTATGCCATGACAACTAATTCATACCAGCGTATATTCTTTTTATAAAGACGCGTGAGAATATCGTTGCCGAGTTTTCTTGCCAGCTCTTTTTCCTCTTCTCTGATATATACATCTTCTACGCTGAGTACCTTGAGATCTTCATCATTCAAATCCTCAATCTGACCATCCTGAAGACGTTTGAAATCTCTCAAGAAATTCATCGTCATGTTTTTCGCAGTACGAAGCAAATATGGCTTCATTCTGCCTGGTTGTATATTCTCATAGTGATCATAGATACTAAAGAATGTCTTCTGCGTCAAGTCTTTTGCTATATGCTCATCCTTTGTAAAATGAAAGCACGTTTTATACACTTCATGCTCATACAATTGATATAATGTCTCAACAAAATACCACTTTATCTTTTGAATATCCATGCTCATTCCCTACTTCATCTTTGACAATATTTCTGCCTTCAGCTCCTCTGTTAATTCCCCATGTTTCCATCCGATTGTAACATCATCATCTTTATAGCGAGGAATCAGATGCATATGGAAATGGAACACAGTCTGTCCTGCAACCTCTCCATTGTTCTGAAGCACGTTATAACCATCACATCCGACAATCTCTGTCATGCTTGCAATGACTTTTTTTGCAACAATCAATACTTTCGCTGCGAGTTCCTCCGGAAGCTCATACAGATTTGCATAATGTTCCTTCGGAAGAATCAATGCATGTCCCTTTGACGCCGGTTCAATATCCAGAATCACACGAAAATCATCATCTTCGTAGATGGTTGCTGACGGAATCTCGCCTGCCGCAATTTTGCAAAAAATACAGTTTTCGTTTTTCATGTTGTTTTCCTGCCTTTTCTTTATATTGTATGGTCGACTTATGTCGAACAAATATATTTGTATCAAATGTTTCAGAATGCTACACTGAATGCGAAAGGTGGTGAGACTATGGAATATTTACTCAATAAATTTTCGCACGAATTGCGTAACCCTCTGACAACAGTATCCAGCACGATACAACTCATTGAATTGCAACATCCGGAAGTGAAAGATTTCAAATATTGGTCTAATATATCTGAGGACCTTGATTATATGAATCGGCTTATCTCAGAACTCTCCGACTTCTCCAAATCGGAAACGCTACATATAAGTACATTTTCACTGCGCGCACTGTTAGAACATATTTCTCTTTCGTTTGCAGCTTCCATTGCAACTTCGAAGGTAGAGTACACTTCGAAAATCTCTCCTTCTATTAATCAGATTACAGGAGACAAAACGAAATTACAAGAAGTATTTTTGAATCTGTTAAAAAATGCGTTCGACGCAGCTTCTCCGGATAAAACAATCTACTTGGAAGCTTCCTGCGATCATCAAACGATATGTATCCGCATAGCAGATACAGGGTGTGGCATTACAGCCAAGCAGCTTCCGACTATATTCGAACCCTTCGTCACTTATAAGAAGGACGGCTCCGGATTGGGCCTTGCAATAAGCAGCAACATCATCAAGGCACATGGTGGTTCTATTCATGTAGAATCTGCAGTGAACGTCGGAACAACCTTCACCGTCACACTCCCTCTGCGCAAATAATCGGATGGCTCGAAGTATTGTAATTATTATAGATAATTTTTCCAAAGTTTACAAGTCTTCTGAGCCATATCCCCACTTTCTTTTTTTACTTCTTTCCAAAAACTTTCTGACAGAGTCCCACATGCTGTCTCTTTCTTCAATAATACTCTCTTCAAGTGCCATACTCTCGATACGTTCCTCATACGGAGCAATCGGTATTTCCTGAATTTCCTCCTGCTCCTCAGGAACAATTTCTTTCATAATCTCTTCAATACTGTAATTCTCTTCCATGGTTGCCTTATGAAGTGTATAGGCAAAATGTACCCCTTCTTCATCTTTATAATTGACCTCACGAACAAAGAATTCTGTCAGTGTGTGAAATTCTTTTCGAATGTCCTGAGCACAAGACGGATAATAACAGAAATAATACGTTTCGTTCTCGCAGAAGATATACTCCGGCTCCAGCAAAATACATTCACCGTCCAGCATATATTTCTTTAACGTCTGTATCGCATGAAGCAAATCGTTCACGAGGCGCCTCATATTCTCCAATGTAAGATTCACCTTCTCGTGAAGTGTTTTAAATGACGTTTTACCGCTGATGTCGTAGTAGTACTGACTTTGATTATCCACATAATGCACATCCATATTTAAAATGCCCGGAATCTCATTTTCCTTAAGCATGATAATCTGATAATCCTCCCGTTCCCCTGTCTGTCCTTCCAAAATCATGTATGCCCGTTTCAAATCATTCTTATAATATGTTTTCACTCTTTTTTCACTATCCCTTCTCCTAATTTTTTCATTTTCCGAATCTCCCGTATATAAGCCTCAGGTCTTGTTCTGGTGACACTGTACTCTCCCTTTGTCACCATCTTGCCTTTGCTTCCGTCCCACTGAACCGTCACCTTGTCATCTTCTATGTGTGAGAGGCATTCCACTCGGTCGAAAAGCAGCAGTTTCCCTTCCATGCGGTCAAAGAAATAATACTCCAGTTCCAGCTCCGAAAGTTCGCTTTCGTCACTGCCGAGTGCAGCGGTTTCATGAGCAGTACTCATCAGAATATTTTTGTCGTGCCAATAAAAAAGTATATGCAGCAGGACTCCAAATATGAGTAAAATCATCGGCACAATGACAGCTGCCTCGATGGTAAAACTTCCTCGTAAATTTTTCATACTATCATCGCCCCCAAATATGCGATGCTTAAAAACGGCACAAACGGCAATGTCGCTTTTTTCTTCCACCCACGTTTCCACAGAAAGAGCACGGATACAACTCCTGCTAGCAAAGAAGCCCCAAACAACACCCCGAGTGCACGCAAATATCCCAGGTAAATTCCCAGAAGCAAAATCAACCAACTGTCTCCATAACCGATAGCTTCTTTTGAACATTTACTAATAAGAAGAAACAGAAGTCCCATAAAGAGACCTCCCACACGAAATCTTGTGCTCACGGCGTTATCAAACAATGCGAATCCCACTACCGCAATACTAAAAAGAATCAGTAATACTGCAGGCATTGTCTTTTTCCTCGCGTCACTCACACTGCACATGCCAAGCAATACTAAAATCATCCAATCTGCTATTTTACACATTTTGAACATCCTCCCAATCCATAAGCCTCATCTATTGAAATGGCATAAATATTTCTTTTAATCTTCTTACACTCCAAAGAAGTGTGATAGCGCGTTCCGTACAAGGTAATATAGAGAAGCGCACTATCTGTCTGCGTATCTCCACAGGATTCACAGGCGAAGTACCTGCCTCCGGATTGATTGCGAAGTTCTTCGACATCGCCCCTGTGGACGGATTGTACAGACATGTCCAGATAGGTGCACTGCGCGTCCCTGTGATAGACAATTCCTGTGTCTGTCACATAGACAATCTCTTCTTTTGCCCCATTTCCTGCATGCGCCACATAACCGATCCAGCCTTTGACGCGAAGTGTCTCTTCACAGGTGACCGGAGCAATATGAAACATGAGAACCGGAATCTCCACTTGATATTGTACCGACAGGTCCATCACTCCTGTCGCTTTGTGACACCTCGTTTCGGAGCAATCGATGCCGCCTGCACCACCGGATATCATGCTCCTATCCAATTGGTCTCTTCCTATGTTTTCAATGATTTTGTGCTCTAATTCGCCTGCAGTTATAAATCCCCCCGAGTATGCCTCCTTTGCCACTTCTTTTCCTGCACTGTATAAACCATTTCGCACCGTCGTCTGAATGGCCATCATCTCTAATAAATACGCAAGGCAAAGCATTGCAAAGAAGAATATCGGCACTACAATCGCAGCCTCTAAGGAGAGACTCCCGCGAGAGGTGAATGCAGATGCCCTTCCCTTCCTATCAACGAAATGGGGAGTACTTTGTATTGTTTTAAGAGAGTCTATTTTATCCTTTCTAATTAAATATGTATTTCGTTTATGGGGATTCGTGTTGTGAGTAAGATTGTAAGGAAAGGACATCTGCATTCACCTCTTTTCTGATTTATTCATATTCATATGCGGTCGTAAAGGAATCCTTTACTCCTCTTCTGAGCACTGCCTTGCTCTGAATCTCTACGCCTGTCATACACTCATCTGTTTTTATCTGTAAGTTACTTTCTATCAAATCCAAGCTCCTCATACTCAGAGCCTCTTTGCGTTCCATGGCAAGAAGACCGGTCAGATAACTCTGATAACTAAGTCCCCCTGCAACATCCGCCTCATTCACCACTTCCTCGTCTGTCCCAAGTTTTACGAGATTTAGAAGCTGTAACTGCCATGTGTCTGTCGTCTTTAGAATCGGGACTTTCTTTCCTTTGAGCAGCACACGGACATCGACGATACTTTCCCCATACGCCCAGCCAAGCAGAAGTGCATGTTTTACGACCTCCGTGATACCGGGAACTGTGAGGAGGCTGCAGAGCGTCAGCGCAAGCGCCTCTGCCTCTGCCTGCCTCGCCGTATCTGTCAAAAGATAGCCGTAGTTTGCCACCATGCGGATACTCAGGATCTGTTTGCACACCTTCTCCAGATTCTCCTTGTCGCCTGAGGCCCCGCCGAGCAAATATTCCTGCTCGTAGAGTAGCGCATGCGATTCTTTGCTCTCTAACAGACTACCAAAATGCTCCGTCAGATATGCCGCAAAGAGTACTTTGTCTGTTCCTTCGGACGATGCATACGTTTCCCAATTACCCGCTTTCAGTTCTCTTCCGGATGGAAGATGATCTATGGCAATGCTGCGACCAGACAACTCCTCAGGATTCTCACACACAAGAGTAAGGAGACTTGTGTTCTTTAATCTCTGCACAGAGGAGAGCGGATTCCCCTCCTCCGGCAGTCCATTCTCATCCTGTGCAAGCAGTTCCTCCATATCCATGTACACCAGTTCTTCTTCCTCTAAGTAAGTGTCAGAGTAAAATTCGTATTGGGTATCCGGAAGCGATGAGTTCACCCCAAGCCAATTCTTCGCGTAACGAATGGCCTGTTCCCGAAATGGTGCACCGTTGTTATCTGTCAATCGCTCCTGTTTCTGAATCGAATGATTCATATTTTCTGCTCCGTAATATGCAAGCCTTTCTTCCAGAATCATCTCACTGCATCCGTTTCTGACAAACAAGTCATATTCCTCGAGCATCTGTCTGTCGTACTCAGCAAACGTACTCTCAAGTGCAAGAATCGTATCGGCACGCTTTCTGTTTCTCGTCATTTGCACGGATACACTCTCCAAAAGAGCCCCCACGAGGGAGAGCATCAACACAAACAGCATTGCAAGAAATGCTGTTATTTCACCTTTAAATACCGGTTCCCTCTCTTGTGATTTTCTCAAAAATCTCACCTACCAAACTTGTCAACTGTGATTTAAAAATTGCTACAAGTGCAATCAACACTACAAGAATTAAGATAACCTCCACTACTGCAGAGCCTTTCACCTGTTTACTTTTTAACCAATTCCACATCTTTTTTCCCTCCTGTCATTGCATGGATAAGAATGCAGGAACCATAACCATAATAAACACAACTGCCAGCATGCCGAGCATCGGCACAAGCAACTTGGTTCCCGCTTCCTCTCCTAATCTTTTTGCTGTATTTTTTCGATTCTCAAAGGATTGAATTGCCTCCATCCTCAATATATCCGAAATGCCCTTGCTTCCCTTGCGCAGATTCTGGGAGAGCAATGTCCCGAACTTCAGATAAGTCGAAGTGCCGCACCGTTTTCCGAATCGCTCATAAGCCTCTGCTTCCGGGACGCCGCCCTGCATCTCGCGAAGTGTAACCATCATCTCTTCATAAACCGCATGCTTACCCATACTTTCTTTTTGCTGCTCATAATTCTGCACAATTTTCTCCCAGGCATTTCGAATTGTCGTTCCGGTGCTAAGCAGCATCGTAAATTTACTAATCATTCCCGGATAATCGAGAAGTAACGCCTCAGTCCTACGGCGTTTCTCCTGCTTTGCTCTTTCCTTCTCGCGATAAACCAGATATACACACATGGCACATCCCAAGATCAGCACATAGTACCACCGATTCTCGCTTTTTTCCGTCCATGTAAGCTGTTTTCCTCTGATTTTGTCCGGAAGAATAAAACTTTCGCTCTGCCTTGTTCCTTCCTCCAGTCGCTCTACTTCCTGCTTCAGTTCATAGAGAAGCTTGTCCATGCCCTGACGCGTGAGCGGATATACGCGCGCATTCTGCACATAGATTGCCTCCTCGCCCTTGTAAGTAATAATTCCTCGAAGTTCTACCAACGTCCCTTCGGATACGACATTTTCCTCCTGTATCTCGCCATACAGATTCATTACCGTGTACGAATCTAACTGCCACTCAATCCGCACCGGATAATCTTCGAGTGATTTTACAAGATTCAGATTCTGTTCCACACGGTTAAAACTCTCGTTCTCTCCCAGTATGACTTCATCCAACTTGGCGATAACCTCGCGAAACATCTTTTGAACCTCTTTTTTGGAATACTCCTGCTCCTCGACTTCTATCTCGATAGTTCCCTCTTCTTTTCCCTCCACAGCGACCTCAAACTCTGTGACTTTCTTCCCTTCCCCGTATGTGTTCCGCTTCACTACCTTGTTCGAATTCCTGAACACGTTCTCCATCAGAAAAAGAGTGGCGGATAGAATCACCGATAGAACCAAAATAATTATGATTTTCTTTTTCATCTCCTACACCTCGATTTCCACAATTCTCTTACCCATCTCATAAGTAGCCAAATATATGACAAGACAAACACTCATAATTACAATGCCCGCCGGGTTGCCATACAGCACTCCCAAAAGTTCCGGAAAACTGATGCGAAGATATACAATCATCGCAAACGGAATTGCTGTCATAATGCGAAACTCCATCTTCTTTGCAGAGATGACCGTCTGAACCTCTCTCTCCACATCAATCTTTTCTCCCATCTGACGCACCGCGCTGCGAATAATCTCCAATGTATCGCCTCCGCTTCGCTTTGCCAAGTTAAACACCGTCACAAATGTCTGCACATCCTCGTCCTGCGTTCTTGCGGCAAATTCCTGCAAGGCACTCTCAGCCGTCACGTTCATCTGTAACTGGCGAATCATATATGTAAGCTCTCGCAAGATAACTTCATCCTTTCGGTACATTCCCTTTAACTCCCTGCATGCCTCACGCAAGGCATTTTCTACGGAATAGCCTACATTAAGACCTGCCGAAAGAGTCTGTATCGCCTCTTTGAATTGCAGCCGAAATGTCTGCTGCCGTTTTTTCATTGTCTGTTTTTCCCACGATCTTATATACCGAATAAGGTATGGTGAAAATAGAATTGCGCATATCCATGTGCCATAGAATAAATAGGAAACTGCCAAAATGATGATGCTTCCCTGCAAGAGGGCTCTCAGATATTCCATTCTACGAATATCCTGCTGCCAATAATTTTTCTTTCTTTTGTATCTCATGTACTTTTACCCATTCTCCCTGAATCCTGCCGTCTACTACCTGTCGTTCCTCAAACTCATATAACGTCTGCAGCTGTATCTCATCCTGCTCATACCCCAGCACCTCCACAATCTGAAGCACCTTCCTCGACTTGTCCCGAAGTCTACCAAGATGAACAATCACATCAATCGCCGATGCGATCTGCCTCTGAATCGCGGGAAGCGGAAGCTCCATTCCCATAAGGACCATTGTTTCCAACCTGCTGAGCATATCTCTCGGACTGTTGGAATGTCCGCTGCTCGCTCCGCAATGTCCGGTGTTCAGGCTCTGTAGCATGTCAATCGCTTCACTCCCCCGAACCTCTCCTACGATAATACGGGATGGTCTCATTCGAAGAGATGCCCGCAATAAATCCCGAAGGGTAATCTCGCCACTGCCCTCTACATTGGCATTTCTTGCTTCCAGTCGAACCAGATTCGGCACCCCCTCGATGCGAAGTTCTGCACTGTCCTCAATGGTGACAATGCGTTCATCCTTTGGTATGTAGTCTGATAAAGCATTCAGAAATGTCGTTTTACCCAGACCCCGTACCGCCACTGATAAAGATGTTATAGCGTGCCGTCACAAGCTTTTTCATCAGTTCATCAATCTCTCTATTAATGGACTCTCTGCGAATCAATTCCTGCATAGTCATGACATCCCTCGAAAACTTTCGAATCGTCACAATCGGTCCGTTGAGCGCCACCGGATACAGCACAACGTTAACTCTGGAGCCATCCTCCAGTCTGGCATCTACAATCGGCGACGCCTCGTTTACAATGCGGTTCGCACCTGCCACAATCTGCTGCACCACATCCTCCAGCTTACTTCGGTCTGTAAAGTGCTTTTCAAGTTGAAACAAGTGCCCCTCCTTCTCGATAAAAATGTTATCGGTACCGTTAATCATAATCTCTGTAATCTCGTCATCCTCCAATAACTCCTGCAAGATGTCCAGTTTTCGAAAGGCATTAAAAAGCTCCTTTCCGATTCCCGCTTTCTCCTTCAGGGGAATATAGGCTTCCTGTTCATTTTCACCCAGCATGCGGTGAATCAGCTCTATCAAATCCTCATCTCCAACCTCCTTTGAGAGGTCCAATTCCCTCAGAATCTTCGCCTGAAGTTCTTCCATCTGTATCATATCATTTCCTCCTTTGCTCGTACTTTAGCGTACTCCTCCACCTGCTCCGGCATCACAAAACGACAGGTGATACGCTCTAATTTTTCCAACTTTAACTGTTTTACATTTTCATCATACTGTTTTAATTTGCTCTGTGATATTCGATCCTCTGACACCGGCATGTAAATGCGGTCACACCCTTCTAAGATTCGGTAAATTCCCTGCACACTCTCACTCATATCCAGAATGATTAAGTCATAAGTACTGTTTTCCACAAGCTCTCTGATGAGCATTTCCCACTCCTTCTCAGAGACCTCTTTCATATCCTGCAGAATCGGAATGGGGGCAAGATAATCAAGCTCCTCGTTCTTTCGAATTGCTGCCTGAAGCCGAATTCCGAGGTTCCCATTACCCTGTTTCATATAGTACAAAATGTCTCCCAGGTTCAGCCCCGCTTCCCCTTCCATGCCTGCATATTCTTCCAGATTCAAATACAGCACTCGTTTCCTTACTGCGCACTCCTTGCCTAGAGCAAGCGCAAATGTTGTCTTTCCGATGCGGTGAATCGGCGAATATACCGCCACTAATCTCGCCCGCTCCTTGCGTATACTTCGCATGACATTTTCCTTGGTCTTATCCACGTACACTTCAAAGATTTCCCGGATAATCTCATCCGCACACTGATATTTCCATATCGGGCATTCCTCTTCTCCAAGGTCTGCCACCCTGCCTCTGCCAAGCACAAATACCTCTTCTGCCTCAATCTGACTGCGCTCCTCGTAACAATACCCTTCCTCCACAACAAAAAGATGAATCGTTTTGTTCTCAGAAAGTTCAAGAGCCTTCTCCAGACTGCTGCAGACATACACCTTGACCGCCAAGTCATCACGCGAAGATATATTCTCCCCCAAACCGGTCGCATAACGAATCTCACGGTCGCAAATTACAAGATTTCTCTCGTTCAAATGCATCCTCCTCGCTTTTTATTCAATTTTTTCTTTGGATTGTTCGTCCGAAATGGAC
>JAZQSP010000107.1:0-13708 GCA_045630205.1 Faecalimonas sp.
GGGTAAGACTACTCCCATGTATATATTGCACAAAATTTCCCCATCGTTATTGTGCATATTGCACAAAACAGACGTTCATGATACTCAGTATCATTCCGTTTTGTGAATGTTGCATAAAAATAGCAAGTGCTATTTGTCGCAATGTCACAATTTCAATAAAATGCAATATCATTTATTATTAAATTGAGCGCCGGATCAGACCGGCAGAAGGAGGCAATATGGCGTACAAAAGATTTTATAATGATCTTCGGCTGCTTGCTAAACAAGCGAACCAGGCGATAGTCAGACTCGAGCGTCTCGGTATCGAAACGCCGGCATATCAGGCCGTACAAGCGAAGCTCGAGATTTTAGGAAAACAGACTAAGGGGACCAGGGGCCGGCGTTTCTCTGAGACCGGAAAAGCTACATATAATGAATATGAAGCGCAAAAGAAGATTCTAACAGACTTTCTTAACATGAGGACCAGGACGCAGTCCGGCGCGAAGCAATGGGTTGAGAACGTTTGGCAGGGAGCGCTCGATTCCGATAAGGATTTAAAGCTCCGCGAGGCAGGAATCACGCGTAACGAATGGCTTGAGTTTTGGTCTAATATGCCGAGCAATCATAAAGAGCGATTTTTGGGTTCCGAGCAGATCGTAAAGCTCATGCGGACATACTTATATAAAAATCGCAATCTCGAGGACGATCAGAAAATGAGTATTGCAGAGATCGCGGACGCAATAAAGAAGTCAACGTCTGTAACGGAGGCCTATAAGCAATTGGGACTTACCTATAAAGATATTAAACAAGTATCTTCATTGGGAGCGCTTAAATGATAGAATCTCATGTCAAAACGAAGTTAGGAAAAGAATCGATTACGGCCTATAGCGTCGATGAAGTTAAGCTGCCAATGCTGACTTATAAGCCGCTGCAGCGTAATCATAAGATGATTGATTATGCAACCGATTTTATGGTCCTGGATACTGAGACGTCACATTCCGATTTATTAACCGGTTGGATTTATCAATGGGCCGTTAAGATTAAAAAGACTTATATCTATGGCAGGACGCCGGAAGAGTTTATAGATTTACTTCGGAAGATCGCGGAGCATTATCAATTAAAACCCGATAAGCGCATAATCTGCTACATACATAACGCCTCGTATGATTTAGAATACTTGAAGCACTATCTCGTTGAATATGATCCTGAGGCTGAGTTTTTCGCAATCGACGCTCACTCGGTAATAATATGCGACGTTTTCGGTTTCCGGATATTATGCTCCTATAAGCTGACAAATCTATCACTTAATGCATTATCGAAGAATTACTCAGAGACATATGTTAAGGCCGTCGGAGAGATTGACTACAATATTATTCGTTACCAGGACTCCGAGCTTAATGCCAATGATTGGTTTTATATGTTCTCCGACGTTGCAGCGCAAATGGACGGTATAACCGGCTATTTAAAAGCGATGGGCTATAAGTATGCTTTTAAAGCGCCTTTTACATCTACCGGATTCGTCCGCGTAGAATGTCGTAAGGAAGCAAACGCGGAAGAAGATTGGAGAAAAGAATTCGAGAAATCAGCGCTCGATCTTGAACAATACAATCTCTGCCGTTGGGGATTCATGGGAGGTGTTTGTATTGCTTCCTACAGATACGCCGGAGAAACCATCAGATCAGACAAGCTCAGACATAAAGACTTCACTTCAAGCTACCCAGCGAGACAGCTGCTTGACTATATGCCGACGGGAGCGCCTTCCTGGTATGGAGAAGTGAATTCGATGGACGAGCTCGAATATCTCCTCGAAACCTATTGCTGCGTATTCACCTTAACAATGTTTGATGTTCATATAAGGCCCGGCGTTACGGCTCCATGCATTCCATCAAGTAAATGCGTCGGTCTGTCAGAACCGGTCCGTTTAAATGGTAAGATTGTGCAAGCGAGGCGCTTAACGATTGCGATTACCGAGATTGACTTCAAATGGATTAAGAAGCAATATACCGCAGCGGATATGAAGATAGATAAGATGTTAATATTTGAGCGAGGAGAAGCTCCGAAATGGCTTAAGAAAGTAGTTTTCACTTATTTCAAAAATAAGTGTACTTTGAAAGACGCCGAGGACGAGAATGGAAAACTCCTCTACAGTAAGAGTAAGGCCCATCTTAACAGTATCTACGGAATGACAGCAACTTCCATTCTCCGGCCCGAGTACGAGCTTAATGAAGATTGTATATTGGTCCGTAAAGTTAATGAGGACCAGGACGCTGTCGATAATAGGAATCTTAAGAAATATTATCGAAGCTACAATTCATTTATGCCGTATCAGTATTCATTATACACCACGGCCTGGGCCCGAAATGCATTGTACGAGATGATCGAGTGCGTCGGTTATGATAACTTCCTTTACTGCGATACAGACTCGGTTTTTTACATTGAAACTGAAGAAAACAAGATAAAAATGCAAAATTACGCAAAATATTGTCGAGATCGCGCAATATCGGCAGGAGCGTACGTCGGTAATAAGTATTTGGGAGAACCGACGGACGAGCCTCCGATCAGAGCGTTCCGGGCCCTGCATAGTAAATGTTATGCGATGGAGGAATTAAACAAGAATACCGGAGAATATGAGCTGCAAGTAGTTATCGCCGGGATCCCGAAAAAGTCTATCAAATGGATAGACGGAAAACCCATCGAAAAGACTAACTCCGAGGAATTGGGAGACATTGACAATCTTAAAGATGGATTCACTTTTTCTCATAACGGAGGGACCAGGTGTATCTATAGCGAAGCTCCGCCGGAGGTAAGAATCATTAACGGACATAAGACGCAGCTTGCCTCAAGTGCAGTTATCGATTCAATAAATAAGGAAATATCGGACACCATGTGGTCGATGGACGGAGTCAAGTTATTGAGGCTTAACTTAGAAACGATGTAATTTTGTGAAAATTGCACAATTTACAATTGCATGATATTAATGATATTGTATGAGCAGGAGGTAATATGATTACTTTTAAGAAGAATAAAGAATATCCTACAAAGGACGGAAATTATCTCATTATGAGAGCAACTCCTGAGGACGGACTTCCGGGAGAGAAGCGGAAGGATTTTTTTATCGCTGACATAGTCACCAGGCCCGGCAATGGAGGAGCTGCTTACTCAATCGAAACGAAGATTCTCGATAGCGTAGAGCTTAGAAGATTGTTAGAAGTAAAGAAGCGCGAGAATATCGAATGGATATAAGGCAATAACGCCTTTATCATAAACTTACAAGTTCATAGACTAAGGAGGATTAATTATGAACACAAAAAACGCTAAGAAACAGACAGCAAAGGCAGAACCGGAAGTTAAGGAGCTCGAGGTAACATCTGCCGAGGTTGATAACGTGCGCGTTATCGATGGTAAGAAGGGAGACGTTGTTTTCTTCACTCTCATTCTTAACGGAATCTCGATCTATAACTGCAGAGCTTCTTCAGGTAAGAATGGAGATTTTATCTCCTGGCCTCAAGTTAAGGGCAAGGACGATAAATACTACAACCAGGTATACGCTCGTCTCAGTAAAGAAACTGAAAGCGCAATCCTTGACGCGGTCCAGGCCAAGATCGACGAAATGTAAAACAAACTACCCTCGGCCACGTCTGACCGAGGGTAATCTGTTTGAACGTTCAAATGCATGAAACTATTATAAAGGAAATCCGCCGATAGATGGAAAAACGAATAAAAACCATCTACATTATTAATTTAGCATATTAAAGGAGGTTTATCAAATGGAAAATCAGGAATTGGTTTTGTATTATACAGACGGGACGAGAAAAATCTTCCGCCCTGCAGCAGCTTTTCAGATGGACTACAATCTTAAGGTTGGAGCCGTAACTTATATAGATTTAATGACCGGTAAGTACATGGTAGAAAGGATTGATCTTGAAAGAGTCGCACATATCAAACTTAACTAAGGAGGATAAATTCAATATGATGGAAATGCTTATCGTTATTTGGTTGGCAATTGTCCTTTCCATGACTTCCGGTTTAATCATCGGATACCATTTCGGAAAGACATTCGGAACCAAAGTGCAGCTCGAGAAGTACGCGGAGCTCGACCAGGCCCTGGATAACATATGGAGCGATTGATATGGATAAATGCATTCAGACTACCACGATTATCCATTGTAATATGAGGCCATGCTGCGAAGCTCAGGACGTGTCTTGTTGTTGGCAATGTAAATTTCATCAGACGTGTGAAAGTAGATGTAAAAGATTTTCTAAGAAAAAGGAGAAGGAGGACGAATGAAAAAAGTCAAATTAGGAATGCTCTGCTCATATGCAGAGATAGTTATAGATGGAGAAAAGTATACCACTATCATGGGTAATGGCGATTATAATTATCAGGTATTAGCAATACCTTCTCGTTTAGTTAAAGTTATTGACGTAGATTCTGAAGTAGAGATTCCGGAGGACGAATAATGAAAAACGATTTTACGATTAAAGCCAAAACCTACATTATTAAGTCAATCGAGAAAAATCTCTATCTCGATATATTCGGATATTTATCTCCCTATAGCACGGAATTTACCTGGGTATTCGATACTAAGAAGAAAGCGGAAGCTGCTTATCGGTACGGACATACCGCAGCAGCTTGTCGGATCATCGAAGAGAAAGATCGGAGGCTTTATGAGAAAAACTAAGTTATATTTCGAGGACGGTTTCCAGGTAATAATCGAACATGAAAAACCGTATGTATCATACCAGGAAGAGCTCATCGCTAAACATGGGCACATAGTAGATTTTAACATATTACCGAGTGAGGAGGTTAATAATGAAGCAAACGCACGAGATCGCCGTTAAGGGTGTTGACTTTTGCGAGACATTGGAAAAGGAAGAAATGAAATGTTTTCGCCAGGGAGCGATTTATTCCATGTTATGTCTGCTAAAAGATAAGTTTGGGCAGGATTTTGAAGAACCGTTAGTATTCTTTTTAGCGCATGGAGATTTAAATAAGGAGGAAAGCGATGTTTCGAATAGATGATAAAATAGTTCCTGATTCGATTTGGGTTTTAAGGCCGAGGGGATTTGATTTATCTACTTCCGATATAATCGCTAAAATAATTCGAGTGAGCGAGGACCGAGTTTTCCTTATATTAAAAACTGATTTCGGTTTTACGGACTTAGCGCCGAAGATCGAGAAAAAAGAGAATTTTATAAATAATTATTTATATCTCGGTAAAATGTCTTAATTATATACCTTCTTTCCTTTTTATGATATTCTAAAAGGGAAAGGAGGTATTTTATTATGCAGGAATTGGTTAATATTATTCAGAGCGTCGGTTTTCCGATCGCAGCGTGTGTTGCTTTATACGTTCAGCAGAATAAGCTCACAACGACATTATCGAAATTGACAGAAACATTAGCCGTTATCAATTCGCGCCTGGATAACATCGAGGACGCGCTGCGCGTTAAGGAGGGAGAATGAGTAAGATTTTCACATCAAAAGAATTCGTCGCTAAGGCCGTAAACGTAGCGAAGAATTATAAGACGCTTTACATCTTAGGCTGCTTCGGGGCTCCGATGAACGAGAAGAATAAGAAGCGCTACACGAAAAACAATTCCTATAATAAAGGAAGAGCGACGATGATTAATGCAGCTTCTCCGGATACCTTCGGTTTTGATTGCGTTTGTCTCATCAAGGGCATTTTATGGGGCTGGTCCGGAGATGTTAGCAAGACTTACGGCGGAGCAACTTATCAGAGTAACGGCGTTCCTGACATCGGCGCCAATGCTATGATTAAGAAATGTACCGACGTTTCTACAAACTTCTCTTCAATTGAACCGGGAGAAGTAGTTTGGCTCGATGGTCACATCGGCATTTATATCGGAGACGGCCTCGCGGTCGAGTGCACTCCCAAATGGGCAAATAAAGTGCAAGTGACTGCGGTTGGTAACATGGGCAGCAAGGAAGGATATAACTCCCGGACATGGACCAAACATGGGAAGCTGCCCTGGATAGAGTATAGCAGGAAATCAAAAATACTCGCGGAGATAGATTTACTTGAGAAGAGGCTCCGCGATCTATATTTAGAATTGGAGGAGTTAGAATGAAGGTAACGATTAATCCAAAAGGGAATAATTTTTCTCCTGAGAGTATTCCCATTAAAATGAATGATCTGATTCTCGTTAACATCGAGGTTAAGAGAACCATATTCGGAAACGTTGTCTATGTATGCACATATGAAGCGGAGGACAAATGAACATATATACTCCGGAAGGTTGGCTCGACGTTAAGCACATTAATGACGTCGCGGACCGTAACGAGATAAACTTCATTATTATTATCGGTAAGCGTCAGGTCGGAAAAACATTCGGCGTTCTTAAATTCGAGATCGACGAGGACCGGCGCTTCATGTTCACAAGACGAGTCAAGGTCGAGCTCGAAATGCTCGAGAAGAATGTTAACTCTCCCTTTGAGAAGATTTATCCGGGCAGGATTATATTCGCTAAGGAATCGGAATATACCGCCTCAATCAGCAGAATAGAATCGGGCCCTGAGGGAGATCGTGAAGTGAGAATCGGAACCGGTACCGCGCTTTCTACCATCGGCTCGATTCGAGGCTTCTCCGCGGTTATCAATGGCGAGATTATTTCCGATTGGGTAATAGATGAGTTTATCCCTGAGGAGCAGCTCTACAAGGTCCGCAACGAGGGAGACGCTTTTCTTAATGCTCATACTACCATAAACGGAAACCGTGAGCTCGAAGGTTTACCTTGTTTGCGTACCTGGTTACTTGCTAACTCCAATAACCTAAACTCCGGTATTCTCGAAGCGCTGCACATATCAAAAGAAGTAGAGCGCATGAGCTTACGAGGAGAAGAATCGAGAATACTTAAAGACCGGGGAATTATGATTTTATTACCGGAATCTAAGAAGGTTATCGAGCTTAGAAAAAAGAAGAATGGACTGTATAAAGCTATTGGATCGGATTCCAAATTCTCGAAGATGGCCTACGAGAATGAATTCGCATATAATGACTTCTCAGACGTCCGGGGCGAGCCTCTCAGAGAATATAATCCATTCCTTACTATTGGGAAGATTACCATACATCTTCATAAGAATGCGAAGAGATTATATGTAACCGATAAGGTCAGGGCCCAGGCGAAGTATGAGCTTAACGATTCAGACTCCGGAATCAATCAGTTTAATAGGAAGTTTTCCGACGTAAGAGCTGCGTTCATGTCAGGCCGAATGTTATTCCAGGATATGTACGTTAAAAACTACTTCCTATCACTTATTAAGTAACATTGCACAATTTTAGATTTAAAATTTGACAATTTTATAGTAAAATGTCACAATGAAAGTGACTCCATTAGTAGTGCACACTTAAACCGGTGGAGCCGGTTGCACACGGTAGAAGTACCACAAGACTAATGGAGTCACTTTTTAAATTGTCAAATGGTCAACCGGCCGGAAAGGATTAACTATGAATTATGAAGAAACACTCAAACTCATTGACGCAGGATTCAGCGCCGACGAAATCCGCCAAATGGCAGCTCAGGGAGAAGAAAGTAAAGAAGCTCCCGGAAGTACAGACGAATCGAGCTCGGAGGGTACGGTTCATGAGAGCAAGGTAGAAACTCCGGTTAACGATGAAGTAAAGAAGTTAACGGAAGAGATAACCAAACTTAACGAAACCGTAAAGATGTTGCAGGACGCGAACATAAAAAAAGCAAAATCCGGGTCGACTCCAAAAGACGTGCTCGCCGATCCGGTAAAAGAGCAAATCGATTCCTTTTTAAAGCAGCTTTAAGCACATTGAAAAGAATGAAGATTTGGGCGGTCTATATTCCCATCTATGTGCTTTTGCTAATAAACTTATTACTCATTATCCTAAAATAAGGAGGTAAAACAAATGTCAGTTAATACTATGACTTTTGAACAGTCAGCAGCATTTTTGACCGATCTTTATAAAGAAGCTACCGGTCAGTATCCTACAATTCAGATCACCAATACTGCAGATTTCACGACTGTCGGAACAACTCTCGCTCAGGGCGGATATGATCCAATCATTGGCGCTCTGACTCAGGTACTCGCAAGGACCATTTTCTCGATTCGCCCTTACGCTCAGAAATTTAAGGACTTAAACGTATCGAATGAGAAATGGGGAGCAGTAGTAAGAAAGATTAATTTCATCGATACCGCACTCGATAGTGCCGATGAAAGATTTACTCTTACCGATGGTTCAAGCGTTGATCCCTTCGTAGTAAAGAAGCCTAAGGTAGTGCAGACCAACTTCTACGGCGCAACTCAGTACCAGGACCATATCACCATTTTCCGCGATCAGCTCGATTCCGCTCTCCAGGACGCAGCAGAATTCGGAAGATTTATTTCCGGCGTTATGCAGAATATTGCTGATAAGCTCACTCAGATTAAGGAAGCTGAAGCTCGCGGAATTCTCGCTAACTTCATTTCCGCAAAAGCCGGATATGATAGCACAAACGCTATCAACGTTCTCCAGGCTTATTACGATGAGACCGGCGTAACTCTTACTCCTGCAACAATGTTTGATGTTACAAACTATACTGCATTCTCTCGTTGGCTCGCCGGATATATGGCAACTCTTGCAGATAAGATGTCCGAGAGAAGTCTTAAATATCACATGAACATTACCGGTAAAGAGCTCATGAGACATACCGAGCCTCGTTTCCTTAAGAAGTATATCTCCGCAAACGTTGCCAACCACATTGACGCTGCGGTAGCTTCTTCCCTCTATAATGAGGAAAGAGTAACGAAGGTACTCGATGGAGCAGAGCGCGTAACCTATTGGCAGAACATCGACGATCCTTATACCGTTGACGCAACTCCTGCATATCTTGATACTGCTACCGGTAACGTTGTTGACGCTCTTACCGATACAAAGGTAGAAAACATTATCGGCTGCTTATTCGATGAAGAAGCTCTCGGTATGACAACTCTTTCTACCTGGACCGCTCCTTCACCCTTCAACCCTGCCGGCGGATATTACAACGTTTTCTATCACTTCACACAGAAAACTTGGAACGACTTTACTGAAAACTTCGTTCTTCTTTACGCCGGAACAGTAACACCTTAATATAAGGAGACAATATGAGCGTTACAGTTTATTTCGCAAATGTATCAAAGAAAAGAAACTCGACTTATCAGGGAACATTTAACGTGAGCTACGATTGCACTTTTAAAGCTCCTACGTCGTTAGACCGCCCTACCTTCCTGGTAAGCGCAGCTACAATGGACTATAACGCTGCAAAGTATGGAGATCGGTATTATCTTATTGACGATGTCGTAAGCGTCCGCCAGGGCCAATGGGAAGTCTCTTGTATACTTGATGTGTTAGCAACGTATAAAGCTGACATATTAGCAAGCACGCAGTATGTTTGCTATTCAAGTGAGAAAAATAGTATATGGTTACCTGACACAAGAGTACCAATTTTAAAATCTGTAAGTTATGACGAAAAGGCTTTTATTCCGGGAGTGTTAATCGATACCGGAGGTTTCTATTGTTTAACCGTAAACGGTAAAAACGGTTGCGAGTGTTATGCATTAACTAAAGCCCAATTAAAACAATTGATTTTTAATATTAATAATTGGGCAATTAGTGATTATGATAAAATCACAGCCGGAACATTCGATCCCCAAAACCCTCAGACTTACGATTTCAGCTCGGTTGAAAATTCAATCAAAGCGTTATCTTACATGATGGTGCAATCCGGCGCTATTGGAAACTCGTATCAAAACGCACCTCAAATGATTAGATCATGTATTTGGTTGCCTTTAGTTTCGACTAATTTCACTACGGGTTCCGTCAGAATATTTTTGGGCGATTACGATACCGGAATTGACGCGCCAATGGTAAATAGTGAACCGTATGCCGTAGACTATGATATAACAATTCCATGGCATTATAACGATTGGCGTAGATCAATATGTGAAACGGTATATTTATCTCTTCCCTATGCGGGAGTTATTCAGCTTACGTCCGACTCGTTATCTTCCTTATCGAGTATACACGTTAGAATGAGTATTTGCGCTCTTGACGGAAATATAGCGTATAGCGTAGCGGATCCTTCTGATAAGTTAATTGGATATTATGGTGGTAACTGTTCGGCTCCTTATGCAATAGGAATAAATCAAAAAGCAGGCGTCGCTGAGATAACTCAAACACTAATTGCCGGCGCGGAGAAAACCGTTGCTGTCGCAATAGATTCTTCAATATCGCCGGTATCCATGGCGGGCAGTATTGCCGGAGCAACTTTGGAAGGCGTAAATACCGTATATCAAACCGCTAATACTGCTATGAGCACTCACCCTTCGTGCGTCGGTTCAATGGGCGGATCAGCAGGAAGTGCATTGGCACAAGTTATTTCTGTTATTACCGTTTCTCACCCTACCGCAATCGATCCTGATTTAATGGTTAATACAATGGGCTATCCAACCATGAAACCGATGAGCTTATCCGGATTAACCGGTTTCTGCCAATGTGCAAACGCACACGTAGCCGTCGCAGCTCAGGCCAGGGAGATTGACGCAATCGACACTTACTTAAATACCGGATTCTTCATAGAATAGGAGCGCAAATGAGCAACTTTATACCGCAGGACTTTGAAGGTCTTAATCAATATAATTCAATGCGATCCGTTGCAGGGCGCGTCCAAAACGATTTAAACACCGCTTATTATATGAGAGCGCTCTATCAGCGCGTTATAAGCGGAGCAAAATTCAGACTCCCGAAAGCATGGGACCAGGGGAAGCGTTATTTTAAAAACGTGCTTTTCTCTTTAGGTTTCATCGGAATAGTTGATACTCCGGAATATGGAGTTATTCCTCAGATTTGTGCTCCGAGGGGATACGGTCTGTTTTTGCAACCTACTAATTTAATGGTAGCGCAGCCGTTGGTTAAATTCGACGGTACTATCGGGGAAAATTGCGAGATAATACATATAACCAATGATTGGAAAGGTGTTTGGGATATCGTCGAACATTTCGCAATACGATTATCTATCGCAATTACTTCGGTAGACGTTTCATTAATGAATAGCCGAGTTTCCATACTCGCTGCAGCTAAGAATAAGTCAGCAGCTAATACCTTAAAATACCTTTACGAGAAGATCAGCGCCGGCGAACCGTTCGCGGTTTATGATAAGGCCCTGAAGAGTGAAGGATTAAATGAGGATAGCGAGCCGATTTGGACGCTCTCTCAGGACGTCGCAAACAACTACATAACGGATAAATTACTCGCCGATATGGATACAATCCTTCGGCAATTCGATAACGAAATCGGAATTCTTGCTATGAATGGTAAGAAGGAGCGCATGGTAACCGATGAAGTACAAGCTGAAACGGACGATTCCTGCGCAAGAGCTTCGACATGGGAAGAGAATTTAACCGATTCCTTCAATCGAGTAAATAAACTGTTTCCGAAACTTAACTTATCATTTACATTAAAATACGGAGGGGAAGAGCATGAGTACAATGCAGAGACTAACGCTGATCGGATTGTATAACTACGATAATTCCCTTTTTGATAACGTTATACTACCGGACGGTTACAACAAACAAACCTTTATCGATACGCTCCTCTTAGAGCATGGCGAGAAGTGCGTCCTTTATTCAGATTTCGATTTTATGAAATATTCCTTAGGAGTTGTATCCAGGAAATGGAATAATGAATTAAAACGCATATATGAGGCTTTAAGCGCCGAATATAATCCGATTTGGAACTACGATCGCAATGAAGAATTTGAGGACGTAACGGAGCGGACTTCCGGAGGCAGCACTACTACGGAGCAGCTCGAAAACGGCACTACCGAGAATAGGGTTTCGGCCTTTAATAGCTCTTCATATGAACCGAACGAAGAAACAATTACCGACGCCGGTAAAGTTAAATCTTCGATGGATTCCGGGGAGAATGGCACGATTAACCATACCGCACATTTATGGGGTAATATCGGCGTGACCACGAGCGCTGCGATGGTCCTTGAGGAAACGAAACTCAGGGCCGAACGTAATATGTATGACGTAGCCGGAAGAATATTCGCTAACGAATTACTTATTCAAATTTATTAAGGAAGGAGGTAATATCGATGTTTAATCAGTATCCCTACATCAACGAAAACGATCTTAATCTTGATTATCTTTTGAAGAGGATTAAAGTAGTTGAGGAGAGTATCCAGGGGATTAAAGAAAGCATTGAAGGAGAAATCTTCGAATGGGTCCAGGAGCAGCTTGTACCTTACGAGACGGAACTTAATAATCTGATTAATCAGGTTAACGCGTTATCGGCAAATGTAACCGCTACATTGGCAGCTTACGATCTTAAGATAACGGCCCTTCAGAATCAGGTTAATGCGTTTATCCTTCAGATTCAGCAGGATTTACTTAATCAGGCAAACGCGCTTTCCGATTTGATGGATACAAAAATTGCTAATAACAATATTACCTTAATGGCCGAGATTACGCAGAATGTCGGAAACTTATTCCTGGTTATCAATCCTTTTACCGGAGAACTTGTTACTATTCAAAGCATGATTGATACGTTGTCTTACTATCACATTAACGATGGTATAGACTATCAGACCATGAATTCGAGAGCTCTTACTTATAATCAGTTTAACGCTCTCAATATTACCTATTCCGATCTGCTGCTTCATGGCAACACATTATATACATAAGGAGGTAAACTATGAGTTTAACACCTAACTTCGGAATGAATATTCCGGACGCAACAGACATTGTAAACCTTTTGACTCAGTGCTATCCTAACTTCACCCTCCTGGACGGAGCTCTTCAGAGCATTAAGGAAACCGGAGTTACTACCGCTTCCGAAACTAAGTCGGGAACCGTTCATCAGCTTGTTAGGACCGATGGAGATTGTGACGTTTTAAGATTTACCGCAACGTCCAATTTCGCTACCGGCGATTCGTTTACCGTTGACGGTACTCCGGTTACCGGCGTAGCCGTAAATGGTGCTTCTCTTCAGACCGGAGATTTCGTTATTAATAGTAACGTACTCGCGATCTTAAATGGAGCAGTCCTTACATTATTCGCCGGCGGTAATGTAGCTCCTGCAGCTTCCGATGTAACTTATGATAATACCGTTTCAGGTCTTACCGCTACAGACGTTCAGAACGCAATCGATGAGAACGCAGCCGGCGTAGCTGCCAATACTGCAGCGATCGGAGCGATTGTACCCGGTTCCAAAATGACAGTATTATATACCAATCCTAATCCGACCGTCGGAATGGGTGAAGGTACAACAATTACATTATCGAGCTCGGATTATGACGCGTTAATCGGCATATTCCGCGTAGATGTTAACGACGCTACTGAGGTTGGTAGATATTCTTCAATGACACTTAAAGGTTATGGCTTCGAGTGCTCATATGCAAGAACGAGCGGTTCAAACTACGTCACTATAACGAATAGAAGAATCGATTATACAAGTGATACGGTTTTAACTGTTCATGACGCAACGGAACAGACGTCAGGCGGCAGCAATGCCTTTACAACTATCAACAGATTTGTACCGGTGAAGATCATCGGAGTTAAATTCTAAGATACTCAATTATGAGGCCCGAGTAACATCGGGCCTTATTTTTATGCAACATTCACAAAACGGAATGATACTGAGTATCATGAACGTCTGTTTTGTGCAATATGCACAATAACGATGGGGAAATTTTGTGCAATATATACATGGGAGTAGTC
>JAZQSP010000108.1:0-11951 GCA_045630205.1 Faecalimonas sp.
TGTTGCCATTTTTTCACTCCTCTATCCGATAGCTTCCGCTCCGGCTATAATTTCTGTTAATTCCTGTGTAATAGCACCCTGACGGGCTCTATTGTATTTTAATTCTAAATCACTGATGATTTCTTCTGCATTGTTCGTCGCCGAGTCCATTGCCTGCATACGCGCACCGTTCTCACTCGCAACTGCCTCCACAAAGGCACCATACAAAATGCTGGTCATATACTTTGGAATCAGAAGTGCAATTGCCTCTTCCTCCTCCGGCTCAAAATTCATCGGCGTGAGTTTGTCAAGTTCACCCATCTCCCCTGCATCTGCCTGCATACTTTCGGCATCCACCGGAAGCAGCTTCATGAGTTTCGGTACCTGACTCACTGTATTCTTAAACTCTGTATAAGCCACATAGATTTCTCCGATTTCACCGTCTGCAAAGTCCGCAAGAAGTCTCTCACCAATCTCCTTCGCATCAGCAAAGGTCGGTTCTTCAATCACGTCCGAGTAATCGGCTACGATTCTGTAGCCCTTTCGTTCCAACCCCTCTGCACCTTTTCTACCTACGGTATAGAGCCGGACATTTTCTTTTTCAAATCCGCTTCCCATAACCAGTCTCACGATGTTGGCGTTGTAACCGCCTGCGAGACCTCGGTTTGAAGTAACAGTCACGATCCCGATATTTTTCGAATCACTGCCCTTTACATAAGGATGGTCTACATTGCCTGCCTTTGCAAGCATGGATGTGATGGTCTTATACATATATGTGAAATATGCCTTTGAATTCTCAGCACGCTGTCTTGCCCTCTGCAACTTTACAGTAGAGACAAGCTTCATGGCTTTTGTAATCTGCTGCGTACTCTGGATACTTGTGCGGCGTCTTTTAATTTCTCTCATTGATGCCATGATACTTCACCTAATCTTCTTTATTGAATTCTTCTTTAAACTCCGCAATTGCTTTCACAAGTCTCTCTTCCATTTCCTCATTCAGAACCTTCTCTGCTTTAATAGATTCCGGAATCTCCGGATACTTCGTCTGAACAAATTCGAAGAGTCCTTTTTCAAATGCGAGAACATCTTCTACTTTGATGTCGAGCAAATGCTTTCTGGTAGCAGCGTAAATGATAATAACCTGGTATTCTACCGGCATCGGCTGATACTGAGGTTGCTTTAACATTTCCTTGATACGTGTTCCCTGAGCCAAACGCTCTGCTGTATCAGCATCGAGTTCTGAACCAAACTGTGCAAATGATGCAAGCTCGCGGTACTGTGCAAGCTCGATACGAATTGGTCCGGAAATCTTCTTCATCGCTTTAATCTGTGCAGAACCACCTACACGGGATACCGAGATACCAGGGTTAACCGCCGGTCTGAAACCTGCGTTAAACATTTCTGTCTCAAGGTAAATCTGACCATCTGTGATGGAGATAACGTTGGTCGGAATATATGCTGATACGTCACCTGCCTGTGTCTCGATAATCGGAAGTGCTGTTAAGGAACCCCCGCCGAGTGCATCAGAAAGTCTCGCTGCACGCTCTAATAATCTTGAGTGCAAATAGAATACATCACCAGGGTACGCCTCACGTCCCGGTGGTCTTCTAAGAAGCAAAGAGAGTGTACGGTAAGCTGTCGCATGCTTTGACAAATCGTCATATACAACAAGTACATCCTCTCCGTTTTCCATCCACTCTTCACCGATTGCACAGCCTGAATATGGTGCAATATATTGCAGAGGTGCAAGTTCACTTGCAGTAGAAGCCACAACTGTCGTGTAGTCCATTGCTCCGAACTCTTCCAATGTTTTTACGATATTCGCAACGGTAGATGCCTTCTGACCGATTGCAACGTAAATACATTTTACACCTTGTCCTTTTTGATTGATAATTGTATCGATTGCAATTGCTGTTTTACCGGTCTGTCTGTCACCGATGATAAGTTCTCTCTGTCCGCGTCCAATCGGAATCATCGAGTCAATCGCCTTGATACCTGTCTGAAGCGGAGTATCTACGGATTTACGTGAGATAACTCCGGAAGCAACTCTTTCAATCTCTCTGAATTTTGTTGCTTGAATTGGTCCTTTCCCATCGATTGGCTGTCCCAATGCGTTTACAACACGTCCGAGCATACAGTCACCTACCGGAACCTCAACTACTCTTCCGGTTGTCTTAACGGTATCACCCTCGTTGATGCTTCTCTGTTCTCCGAGAAGAACCGCACCAACGTTATCTTCCTCTAAGTTAAGGACCATACCATACACTTCGCCCGGGAACTCAAGGAGTTCGCCCTGCATCGCATTTTGAAGGCCATGGATACGAGCAATTCCATCGGCTACCTGAATAACCGTACCAACATCAGATACTTCGAGTTCTGATGCATATCGTTTGATCTGTTCTTTAATCACAGAGCTGATTTCTTCTGGTCTTAAATTCATGGAACGAATCCACCTTCCTACTATATTTTATACTTGAATACTGCGTAAATCTCTTGACAGGTTATTCAGTTTTGTCTGAATACTGCTGTCTATTACGCGGTCTCCGATGCGCACAATCATTCCGCCAATCAGCGACTTGTCCACTTTGTAATTCATCTCAAAAGACTCATACTTTGTTGTGGCCAGCAGCTTCTCTTCCACTTGTGCTTTTTGCTTATCACTGAGTGGAATTGCAGTTGTGACATCGGCCTTTCCTATTTTCTTTTCCTCTTTTACAAGTTCCACAAAGTAATCGAATACGGAAAGCATCTCATCTTCTCGGTTTTTTGTAACCATAAGTGTCATCAGACCAACCATTTCCTTCGGAATACGCCCGCCAAATGTCTCTTCCACAATCTTTACTTTGTCTTCCTGTATAATCTTCGGATGACTCATTAGTTTCCCGAAATCCTCGTTCGTGCGAAGAACGTCAGTAAGGCCCACAGCTGCTTCAAAGAATTCATCCATACGGCCTTCTTCCGAAGCGACGGCAAACAACGCGTCTCCATATGTTTTTGAAACTAGCTTTGCCATGTCTGTTCACCCATTTCTTTCAGAGTCTCTTCAATGAGACCTTCCTGCACTTTTGTGTCAATCGAAGCGGTGACAACCTTCTGCGCCATCATCGTCGCAATCGCAATCATTTCCTGCTTCATATCATCCAATGCATGTTTCTTTTCTAATTCAATCTCTGCACTGGCACGCTCCATGATGCGAGCAGCCTCCTCCTTCGCTTCCGCCACAATCTTGGCTTCATTTTTCATTGCCTTTTTGCGCGCTTCGCTGAGGATTTCTTCCGCCTCTTTCTTTATTTCTTTTAACTTTTGTTCGTACTCTTCCTTATAGGCAACCGCTTCCTGTTTCTCACGTTTTGCCGTCTCCTGCTCATCAGCCACACGTTGCCTTCTCTTTTCCAGCATATCTCTGACCGGATTAAAGAGAATATAAGATAACAGTGTGAAAAGCACCAGCATACTGAGTGCCAGGACGATTGTGTCAAAAAGGAATTGCGCGTCAAGTGAAAATAAACGCTCCAAGGTTATATTCCCCTTCCTATAATCTTCCTAATAATGGGTTTGCGAATAATAAAATCAATGAAATAACCAAGCTGTAAAGACCTGTTGTCTCTGCTACGGCCTGTCCAAGTAACATTGTTGACATAATGTCACCCTTTGCTCCTGGGTTGCGCCCAACTGCTGCGGCACCATGACCTGCTGCGATACCTTGTCCAATACCAGGACCTACACCGGCGATCATCGCAAGACCTACACCGATTGCTGAACATGCCAACACTAAACCTTCGTTTGTAATATTACCCATAATAAATTTCCTCCTAAAATGTTTTATTTACTTTCCGGTATTTTCTGGGAGATAAATACCATTGTTAACATACAGAATACATACGTCTGAATCGCTCCTGAGAAGATATCAAAGTATGCATGCAAGACTCCCGGCCACAGGAATGCAACCTTGCTGAGCAGTCCGTAAATGAGTGCCATGATAACCGTTCCCGACAGTACGTTTCCGAAGAGACGAAGTGATAAAGAGAACGGAACCGCAATCTCACCAATCAGGTTGATTGGAAATAAGAATGGCAGCGGTTTGAACAAATCGGTGAATGCGCCCACCTTGTTCCACTTAATGTTGTTGTACTGAATCAATACAAATGTGATGATACCAAGTGGAAATGTCACTCCGTAGTCCGCCGTCGGCGGTCTTAATCCTAAGAGTCCGGATAGATTGCTAAAGAGCAAAAATATGAACAAGACTCCAATATAATTTTGGTATCTCACTGCGCTCTTTCCCATGGAACCCTTCACCATGCCGTCTAGCATTTCAATGCCCATCTCTATGGCATTCTGAAATCTGCCCGGCTTTCCTTCGGTGTCCCTCAGTTTAATCCTCACTGCGAGAGCCAAGAGCACAAGTCCCACGCAAATAATGAGCAGACTGACATGTGTTGTTGTCAGATACACTTCCTGACCAAAGATATTTAATTTCTTCAGACAATGTATCATAAAGTCAGCATCTGCCGCCAATATTCCTACCACTTGTTCAACCTCCTTTTCTTACATTTTGAATCTTATGAAATAGTTTGTGCGTAACAGGTTGTAAATACGCTGCTAACTTAAGCGGAAATACTCCGATTAAAAGCGTCACATAGTTTCCTATGCGGAAATAAATCACTGCTCCCGCCACAAGTAGCGTAACCACCATACGCGTTGCATATCCGAGCCTGACATGCTTTGTCGCACCGGCCTCGCCTAGGTCTACCGCATCTTCGATGGACCGATACATATGAATTGCCGAAAAGAGACATATCCCAATACCGCTCCACAGTCCCACTGCATCATATAGATAGTTCTTAGAGACAATGAGACACACTATCTGAATGCCCACGCCCAGAACTACAATTCCGGTAAGTAATTCGAGTAATGTCTGATTCTTTTTCATTCTTCCTCTTCCTCGTCTGCAATCGTTTTACTTGCATGTCGCACCAGTGCATAGACATTTCGTCCACCTGCAAGCACACCCAAAATAATCAATGGGATAGTCAGAGGTATCGATAACTTCTCCTCCAACCACACGCCTGCGATGGTACATAGAATCACCGGTGCAATCATACTGATTCCCAACTGCGATATTAATGAAAATGTCTGAAAAACACTTTTTCTATTCTTCATGACTCCACTCCAAACGATGTAAATGTCCCTCTTTTGTCATATTCTCAAAATTGTTCTGACGAAGTGCTTCATACAGAACAATCGCCACAGAATTGCCAAGATTCAGAGAACGGATATCTCCCACCATCGGGATTCGAATACTCTCCTCTTTATGATTGACTAAAATCTCCTCCGGTATTCCTGCACTTTCCTTCCCGAACATGATGTAACAGTCCGGCTCATATGCCACATCAGTATACACGTTCGGTGCCTTCGTTGTCGCCATGTAAATTTTGGCATCCGGATTCTTTTCCAAAAAGTCATTAAAATCGATATATGTTGTTACATCTAAGTCTTTCCAGTAATCCATGCCTGCTCGTTTCAATGATTTCTCGTCCAAACGGAACCCCAGTGGCTCGATGAGATGAAGTCTCGCACCGGTCGCCACACAGGTTCTTCCGATATTTCCGGTATTTGCCGGTATCTCCGGCTCAAACAGAACAATATTTATCATTTTTCTGCCCTCAATCGTGTAATAAATCTTTCCAATCTCTCAAAAGCCACTTTCAGTTCTTCAATCGAATAAGCATAAGAAATACGAAGGAATCCTTCCCCGCAGTCTCCGAATGCTGTACCCGGAACAACTGCGACCTTCTCTTCTTCTAAGAAACGCATTGCAAATTCTTCAGAAGTCATGCCAAATTCCTTGATACATGGGAACACATAAAATGCCCCAAATGGCTCAAAGCACTGAATATGTAATCTCTTAAATTCGTTCATCAGGAAGCGTCTTCTCTGGTTATACGCCTCGCGCATCTCTTGTACTTCGTCATCACAATTGCGTAGTGCCTCCACTGCCGCGTACTGACTGTTCGTCGGTGCACACATGATGGCAAACTGATGAATCTTCACCATCTGCTCGATGATTTCCTTCGGTCCGCAGGCGTAGCCGAGTCTCCAACCCGTCATAGCAAATCCCTTTGAAAATCCGTTAATGAGAATGGTTCGTTCCTTCATGCCCTCGAAACTTGCAATGGAAACGTGTTCTCCCTGATAGCTGAGTTCGGAATAAATTTCATCCGAAATCACGAACAAATCATATTTTTTCACAAGCTCCACGATTGGTTCCAAATCCTCTTTTGTCATAATGGAACCGGTTGGATTATTCGGAAACGGCATAACCAAAACCTTTGTCTTCGGCGTAATGGCCGCCTCCAGTTCCTCCGCCGTCAGTTTGAATTCATTCTTTTCTTGAAGCGGAATAGTAACAGGAACTCCGTCTGCAAGGATCGTACATGGAAGATACGAAACATAAGACGGCTGTGGAATCAGAACCTCATCTCCCGGATCGAGCATTGCGCGAAGTGCAATGTCAATACCTTCACTTCCACCTACTGTTACAATAACCTCATTATTAAAATTATATTCTACATTTACTTTTCTTTTTAAATATTTACAAATCTCAACTTTTAACTCTTTGAGACCCGAATTCGATGTATAGAAAGTTTTTCCTTTTTCCAGTGTATAGATACCTTCTTCTCGTATGCGCCATGGAGTATCGAAGTCTGGTTCACCTACACCGAGGGAGATTGCATCAGGCATCTCGCTTACAATATCAAAAAATTTACGAATGCCCGACGGCTGAATCCCGAGGACTTTCTTTGCTAATGGATTTCTCATTATAATGTCACCGGCATCCTTTCTGCTTCTGCTTTCTTTACAAGTACGGTTCCATGGTCTTTGTATTTCTTCAAGATAAAATGAGTGGCTGTGCTAATTACTGCTTCTATCGGAGAAAGTTTATCCGCAACAAATTGAGAAACCTCCAAAAGGGTCTTACTCTCCAATGTTACAAGCAGGTCATAAGAACCGGAAATGAGATATACGCTTGTTACCTCCGGATAATTATAAATGCGCTCTGCGATGCGGTCAAACCCTTGATTTCTCTGTGGGGTTACGCGCACCTCGATAAGTGCAGTCACCTTATCCTCTCCTGCTTTTTCCCAGTCAATCAGTGTGTGATATCCGCAGATAATCTTCTCTTCTTCCATTGCAGCAATCTCATTCGCAACCGTCACTACATCGCTGCCAAGCATGACTGCCAATTCTCCCAAATCTACTTTACTCTTCTTTTCAATGTATTTTAAAATCTGTTTTCTCATAAAAATGCCCCCTAATTGATGTTATATATTTTCAATAATTCGTCCGGTGCCGGTCTATCCAAAAATCTCTTTTCTGCTCCGCCGACAATCACTCTCGCATGATCTGCTGTTGTTCTTCCAATCAGTGTTGCCTGAATGCCGAGTTCTTCATATCTTTGCAATAATTCTTCTCCGCGTTCCGTGAATATGATTACACTTCCCGCAGATGTCAACTGATACGGATTCAAATGGCAGAACTCGCAGACTTCCACCGTCTCCTGGCGAATTGCCATCTGTTTTAACTCCACTTCCATTCCGACATTCGATGCCTCTGCCATTTCCCAGAGCGTTGCAAGAATTCCTCCACTTATAATCTGCTGCATAGCCGTTGCGCCATATTCTCTTGCAACTGCAATCGCTTCAGCTGAGAATAGTTCCGACTCCATCTGTCGAATCCCATTCAGGAAAGTCGGAACGAATCGTTTTGCTAATTCCTCTTCTTTTTCACGCATCGCGCGGAAAGTCCCTTCAAGCCCAATCCATTTCAGAAGCACGATATCCTGATTCGTGCTACCCATATTGCTCTGAAGGAGTTCTCCTTTCTTTAAAACGCCCACACCATTCATGTATAAAACTGCTTTACTGATAACAGGACTCACCTCTGCCTTCGCACACAGAATCTGAACAGCATGTGCGCTTCCGGCTCGTTCTATATGCTCCATCATGGCCTTTAACCGCGATTCATAAGCATAGGGCGGAAGCATGATATGCACACTCGCGCCTACCATATGAGCGCCTCTGGTCGCCAGGTCATTCATCACCTGCGCCAGTGCAAATACGCCCAAATCCTTCTCGTCTCCATATAAAACAACGTTCGCAGCCAAAGTCTCTTCGTCCTCCCTGCACGTCACGCCATAACACATTTCCCATGCGGAAGGCTCAAATATAGCTTCTTCTCTATGAAATTGTAATGGTTTTAGCATGGAACGTTTTAAAACGGTCTGCGATACTTTGCCTATTTTCATAAATACCTCTTACTGCTGTGCATCCGGATTTGGTTGTGGTGTCTCCACCGGAGTCGATGGATCAGGCGTCGTTGGTGTAGCATTCGTTGCCGCTGCAATCAACGCTTCGGCCTGTGCAATGGCTGCCTGAATCGTTGCCTCGTCTTTCGTTGCGATTGCATTTTTTACAATTGCCACTGCATCTGCATTGTCAGAGCCTATACCGACATGATATGTTGCCGGAGATGCTTTATAACTGCTCTTATTAAATTGCTCTCTGCTCACTTCTGTACCATTTTCCGTAACAACCTTCCAAAGCTTCGCTTTGATACCCGCATGAGCGGATACTGCTTTCTTGTAAGTTCCAATCGGATCACTTGTTGCCACAAATTTCTTTCCCGGGTCTGTCGTACTAAGCGTCTCACTAATATAAGACACTGTACGGGTTGACGGTCTGTATTCTTTTCCGTAAACAGTGAAGGTAAGCTTACCTCCATTGGTAATTCCTTCGATATAAATCGGTGCGTCTGTATTATTTTTAATCTTGAGGTCCAGTACACCTTCTGAAATCGCCGCATCCATAGACGGTTTGACATAATCAACAATCATGGAATGCGAAGAACGTTCTACAATCTCAAGTTCTGCTAGAATCACCGCATTATATAAGGTAGTAGATACCTGACACACTCCACCGCCATAACTCTCCACGGTCTCGCCATTCAGATAGGATCCTGCCTCTAGATATCCGTTAGCTGCATTTCGAGAACCCATCGAATCACTCGCCGACATCACTTCTCCCGGCATCAAAACTATGCCGTTGATACGCGATGTTGCATTGGCGACATTCTTTCCTCGATTATTATTTGCTTTAAAGGTCGTACTGAAAGTTCCAAGCACATCTTTAACCTGTTGCAACTCTTCTTTCGTAATATTCGGCTCATCCACAGTTGTCTCAAGGTTAATAGTCTCAATACCCGTGTACTTCCAATCTTTACCGAAATGTTCACTGAGATTCTTTACTGACTTTTCCAAATCAACCTTAACACCTGATTTGCCATCCGTTATCACAAATTGACCATTTTCACGTTTGATGCTTGCATCAACTGCTGCACCCTCCAATTTAGAAAATTTATCCAAGATTACCTTTTTTGTCGCTTCTGTGTCAACTTCAAAGGCTGCCTCAATCTGTACTGGCTTTACCACTTTATCTTTCAAAGGCTTCAGTTTTTGATAACGAGCAAAAACCGAACCTTTCTTTCCATAGGAAACTGCTTGTTTGACCAGTTTGTCTACATCCTTAATCTGAAAACCGAGTTCCTCTAAAGGCACTTCTGCCTCACTCTCCTCGGCGACCAGTTTGATTTTCTTTGCATTGTATTCTGTAACAAATTCTTCCAGTGCCTTCTTGGCCTTCTTAGCATTCATTCCGGACACATCCACTGTCTCTATGTATATGTTGTCCCATATGATATCTGCAGCCACTTTATTTACTGCACTTCTCATTACAAAATACACGACAAGAAACGCAATCAAAGCCACACCTAAAATGCCTGCTCCCCATAAAAGTGCACGTCTTTTAGCTGCTAATCCCCTTCTTCTCTGCCTTCTTCCTCGTCTTGCCATTCTATTTCCTCCAATTTTATTGTATCAGGTACGGAATCACAGACCCCGCCACCATGGCTATAATCAATACTAATATAATAATTGCTATTACCCTCTTTGCTTTTGGATTATGCATGTTCATCTCAATTATCCTCCCAAAAAATAATACTTCCTCTTATTGTAACCTGTTTGACAGATTTTTGCAAGTTTTCTTAGAGATATACTATGCTTGCCTCGTGTGTTAATTTGCTTTTATTCTCATAGTCAAATAACAGTATGCAATCCTTCTCTTTGCAATCTCCGGCCACATCATAATGAAAGCTCTCGACATGGGACATTTTACTCTGTTCTCTCTTCAAATCTCTTGACACTGTATACGCTCCGGCAAATGTTGGTCTGCTCTTGACACGCTCACGCAAATATAGGTCAAACACCAGAAGTTCCCTGTAAAGTTCCTCCTGTTTGCCATCCCTTTCCTTAATGAAATCCAGCAAAATCTCATATCTCTTCACTCTGGAATGGCTCATCATATGGAGATTGTGTTGTTCATAATACAGTCCCAGTTCATAGTACATCTGATATGGAGAAGTGAATTGCTTCTCCAGCTGTCGCAGGGTATATGCAAACTGTCCACTGTTATAATACACTTCCACCATTTCCTCTACCATTTTAAGTTCCAGAACGTCTTCGTAACTCAGCCATTTTGTATAAAGTACCTCGTAAGGTGGTTTGCTCTGATACACAAGCCCATAGTCTGCCTTCTGTTCCTCCATATAGGAACCCTTCAACACCTTTAAAAAGCCCAACTGCAATTGCTCCGGGTACAGGCGATAAACATCATCAAACGATTTCTTGAAACTTTCCAAATCCTCATACGGTAATCCTGCAATCAAGTCCAAATGCTGATGTACATTTTTCTTCTGACTGATACGTGTTACAATTCTCGCAACTTCCGAAAACTTCATCGTTCTGCGAATCTCCTGAATCGTTACCTCATTCGTAGACTGCACTCCGATTTCTAACTGGATTAGCCCCGGACGCATCTGTTCAATCAAACGAAGTTCCTCTTCATTCAACAAATCTGCCGCGACCTCAAAGTGGAAATTCGTAATTCCTTTGTCATGCTCCATGAGATAACGCCAGATTGCCATTGCATGCTTATGATTACAGTTAAACGTACGGTCCACAAATTTCACCTGTGGAACCTCCTCGTCAATAAAGAACTGCAATTCTTGTTTTACCAATTCTATGTCACGAAAACGCAAACATTTATCCACGGAAGAAAGACAATAACTGCAAGAAAACGGACAACCCCGGCTCGACTCATAATAAATAATTTTATTCTTAAAGTCCTCCATGTCCTCATACACAAAAGGCACCGTACTCAAATCAATTACCGGCCTCCATGCATTTACATGAATGGCCCTCTCCTCATCGCGATATGCAATTCCTGCAATCTGATTTAACATAGTTCCTTCGTGATGATAATACTGCATCAATTCCAAAAATGTCGCTTCACCCTCGCCAAACATCACACCTGTCACTTCCGGCAAACGCTCCAGAACATTTTTTGCATCATAAGACACCTCCGGTCCTCCAAGCCAGATTGGAACTTCCGGCATCAGTTTCCGAATCTCCCTAATAATGCTCTCCACATAAGTGAGATTCCATATATAACAAGAAAAACACAAAATATCCGGTTTCTTTCTGTACAAATCCATCAAAATGTCATTCGTCTGCTGGTTAATCGTATATTCTGCGATACCAATCTCCTCACGGTACTGCTTAGCATAAGCTCGAAGACTGTACACTGCCAGATTAGAATGTATGTACTTTGCGTTTATTGCTGTAAGAATAATCCTCATATCAAACCCTCTTTTAATGAAAAAAGATGCTATTGTATCATCAGTTTTACAACCAGTAATGCAATAACACCTCTACCCTCTTCTTTACGTGCGTTGCACTTCGAACTCCTTTCATGAACGTTACCTCTGCAGTTAACTCAGCCCAGGCACCCTTGCGGCACCCGGAAGGTTCTACTTAGTGCTGCTTCGTTCCCGACCTGACACGGTTCATAGATTTC
>JAZQSP010000109.1:0-6785 GCA_045630205.1 Faecalimonas sp.
AATAATGACGAGTGTAAGGCTAATGTTATCAAACATTTTCATATATGTTTCCTCCTTGTTTCTGGTATCTACAAGGATAGTATTGTCAAGAAAGAGAAATTTATTCATGGAAGAGAAGATTTTATATAATAAGTATTCTGAATATTTAAAAAGAAAATATGGCGAAAAAGTATATAAGCTTCCGATCAATTTGCCGATTACATGTCCAAATCGAATCAATGGAAGCGGTTGCAGTTTCTGCTCAGAAGTTGGAACGGGTTTTGAAGCAATGAATGCATGTGTTTCTGTAAAAGAACAGATGCGAAACACAAAAACTTTGATTGCAAGTAAGTATAAAGCACAAAAATATATTGCATATTTTCAAAATTATACCAATACATTTATGCCTCTTGAGCAATTTGAAAAGTATATGCTGGAGGCAGCAACGGAACCGGATATTGTAGAGATATCCATATCCACACGTCCGGACTGTATCCGAACGGATTATTTGGATGTGTTAATGGATATTTCCCGCACGCATCACGTCAACATTAACATAGAATTAGGCCTACAAACAGCAAATTATCACACGCTCGATAGCATTGACCGAGGACATGGTCTTGCAGAATACCTCGATGCGGTTATGCAGATTAAAACATATCCGTTTACGATCTGTACACACATTATATTAAATCTGCCTGGAGATGACATGCGTGATACAATTGAAACGGCAAAAATAATGTCTGCTCTCCACATTGATATTGTTAAACTGCATTCTCTTTATATTGCAAAAAATACGAAGTTGTCGAAGCAGTATAATGATGGTACAATTAAAGTATGTTCCAAAGAAGAATATATAGACCGTGTAATTGCGTTTTTAACACATCTTTCGCCGGATATTGTTGTGGAACGTCTGTTTAGCCGTATTCCTGAGGAAGACGCGGAATTTTCCAATTGGAACACCAGTTGGTGGAAGCTGCAGGATGAATTGGTAAATAAAATGCAGGCGCAAGAGGATTACCAAGGAAAAAAATATGATTATTTAAATGGGAGTGCATTAAATAAATTATGTCAACGCTAAAACAAGAAGACAATGTTATTATATATCGTAAAAGAAAACCTTTGAATATTGGACTTGTTATTTTTGGCATTATTTTTGTCTATCTGATAGCAACTATTATTATGTATATCACAGCTCCGAGAATCACAGTCTATGAGGTGCGTCAAGGTTCTATCCTCAAGGACAATGCCTATACGGGACTTGCAATACGAGAGGAACTGGTTGTTCATACAGATTCTTCCGGATACGTTAACTATTTTGCTGAAGATACAAGCAAAGTGCGTGTCGGAACAAAGGTGTACACGCTTTCAGGTGAAAAGTTAGTTTTCGAAGAGACATCCTCTGACATAGAAGTCAGTTTGACTGACGAAGAGCGTGGTTCACTGCTTCGAAGGATTCAATCGTACAATAATCAATTTCAGGAAAATGATTTTGGTTCCACTTACCAGTTAAAAAGTGAGCTTCAGGGTTCCCTTGATAAAATCGCCAGTCACAGCAAAACAGAACAATTAGAGCAGCTGTTGTCTGCAGGAAAACACTCCGGAGTTGCTGTCAAAACCTCCGCAAAGGATGGTGTCCTTGTCTATTCCATGGATGGTTTAGAAAGTTTAACAACGGAAAATGTAACCAGCGACCACTTACGCAAAACAAATTACAAAAAAACAGAATTTACGAACAATAATCATATTGATTCCGGTGAACCGGTTTATAAACTTGTAACAAGTGATCATTGGCAGCTTCTTGTTGAGATTAGTGAAGAAACCAAAACTGCTCTTGCAGAGAAAAAATCTGTAAAGGTGAATTTTAAAAAGGATAATCAAGAACTTCGTGCAAGTATTTCTTTTCTTGAAGGGAAGGAAACACCGGTACTGTGTTTATCCTTTGATAATTCGATGGTTCGCTATGTTTCCGACAGGTATCTGGATATTGAACTTATTTTAGAAGATGAAACAGGCCTTAAAATTCCAAAGTCAGCTGAGACGATAAAAGATTTTTATGTCGTGCCAAATACATTTCTCACATTAGGTGGCGACAGCAGTAACGACGGTGTCATGAGACAACGCAAGGATTCTGATGGCAATGAGGTCACAGAATTTTTGCATGTAACCGTATACTATGAAGAAGATGAGATGATTTATCTGGATCCAACTGAATTTGAGAAGGATGATGTACTTATTAAGCCGGATTCTTCAGAAAAATATCCTTTGAAAGAGACTCGCTCGCTCAAAGGTGTGTACAGCATTAACAAAGGTTACGCAATGTTCAAACAGATTAAAATATTATGCGAAAGCGATGATTATTATATTATAGAAGAAGGTAATAGTTTCGGTCTTTCTAACTACGATCACATTGCATTAGACAGTCAAAATATCAAGGAAAATGATGTTGTATTTTAAGGAGGGCATGATGCTTACAGAAAATCTACAGGAAGTGGAACAGAAAATACAGGAGGTTTGCACGAAAGTAAACCGGGCAAGAGAGGAAATTACACTGATTGCCGTAAGCAAAACCAAACCGATAAGCATGTTGCAGGAAGTATATCATCTCGGTGTGCGAGATTTTGGAGAAAATAAAGTGCAGGAATTGTCAGAAAAACACCCACAATTGCCACAGGATATTAACTGGCATCTAATCGGACATCTGCAGACAAATAAAGTCAAACAAGTAATTGACAAAGCAGCGCTCATTCATTCTGTTGATTCCGTTCGCCTTGCAGAAGTGATTGAAAAAGAAGCTGCGAAAAAGAACGTGATTGTTAATATTTTACTTGAAGTGAATGTAGCAGAAGAAGAGAGTAAATTTGGTTTCAAAGTAGAAGAAGTGCTTTCTGCGGTTGAAACAATTGCGAGATTTCCTCATGTTCGTATTAAGGGTCTTATGACGATTGCGCCTTTTGTCGAAAATCCGGAGGAAAATCGCAGTGTTTTTGCACGTTTACAAAAATTATCTGTTGACATAAGAAGTAAAAACATTGATAATGTTAGTGTCGATATTCTTTCTATGGGAATGACGAATGATTACCAGGTTGCAATTGAAGAAGGTGCTACAATGGTACGTGTTGGAACCGGAATTTTCGGAGCAAGAGAATATCATATTTAATAGGGAGAACAGGAGTGTAAATATGAGCGTATTAGATAAGTTTTTATCCATTATGAAATTAGATGACGAAGATGATTTTGAAGATGATTTCTTCGATGATGATGAAGATTTTGAGGAGTCACCAAAGAAAAGTTTCTTTAAGAAAAACAAAAAATCAGATTACGATGATGATGAAGACGATTTCTATGAGGACAAAAGAACATCCTCAGCAAGCAGTAAGGTAACACCAATGCGTCAACCGGCGAGAAGAGCAAGCATGGAAGTTTGTGTTATCAAACCAACAGCTGTAGATGATGCAAGAGAGATTACAGAGACGTTACTCAGCGGACGTACTGTCATTCTGAATCTGGAAGGACTCGACCTTGAAATTGCACAGAGAATCATTGATTTCACATCAGGAGCAACCTTTGCGATTAACGGAAATTTACAGAAGATTTCAAATTACATATTCCTTGTAACACCGACAAATGTTGATATTTCCGGTGATTTACAGGATTTATTGAACACGTCTTTTGATGTGCCGTCTATCAAGACAAGATATTAGGAATATTTTATGCAAAAAGAAGAATTAATGTTACAGAAAAGATTGATAGAGCTCTCTAAGATTGCTTATCAACGTGGCATTGTCACCTATTCAGATTTTTTGAATCTCAATGAACTGAATATTCTTCATACAACACCAAAATCAGAATTCTTTTCGTGCTATGAAACTTTTGGTGGATATGAATTCTCAGAGCGTCAGATGGCTGTATTTCTACCTGATGCTCTTTGTTATGAAAAGAATTATCCGATTTCTGTATTAAAAATAGAGCCATTACAAAAAAAGTTTTCAGAAAAACTATCGCATCGAGATTATCTCGGGTCCATACTTAATTTGGGAATTGAACGCTGTAAACTCGGCGATATCCTGGTGGAAGAGGATTATGCGTTACTCTTTGCACACAAATCCATGGAACAATTTCTGTTGGAGGAGTTAACTCGCATTCGTCACACATCCGTAATGCTAAGCGCGGAAGAGTTGCAGGAAGTTTCTTATAAGTCTTCGGTAAAGGAAATCAGCGGAACTGTTTCTTCGCTGCGTCTTGACAGTCTTCTTGCATTGGCATTTTCTTCCTCTCGAAGCAAATTAGTTGCCTATATAGAAGCGGGAAAAGTATTTGTAAACGGTAAGTTGATTACCTCCAATGGTTATCAAATGAAAGAAAATGACATTGTTTCTGTAAGAGGGTTGGGACGGTTTCAATACATTGAGACCCTTTCTCAGACAAAAAAAGGACGTTATTATGTAACGATTCATTTATATATTTAAAAAGGAGTATTTGTGCCATGATTTATATCATCGGATTAATTGCAGTAATCTTAGGTGTCGCATTAGACCAATATACGAAATATCTGGCAATCACACACTTGCAGGGGAATCCTATCACTATAATAGAAGGCGTGTTTGAACTTCGCTACTTGGAAAACAGAGGTGCGGCATTCGGTCTGCTTCAAAATCAACAGACGTTCTTTTTGATTATCACAATGATCACATTATGTTTTGTTGCATATCTGTATGTTCGTATGCCGAAGACAAAACATTATCTGTGGCTGCGTGTATGCTTATTGTCCATTACAGCAGGTGCAATCGGAAATATGATTGACAGAGTACGTCTTCGGTACGTTGTTGATTTTCTGTATTTTGAACTCATTGATTTTCCAATCTTTAACGTTGCGGATATCTTTGCAACTGTTGCGACCTTTGGGCTTATTGTCTTATTGTTGTTCTATTACAAAGAAGAAGATGTAGACATGTTGTTTCAATTGCTGACACCAAAAAGTAAGAAAGCTGAAGAATAGGTGGTTTTCGATATGTCATTACAGTTTATCATAGAGGACGAGCAGGCAGGCGAGCGCATTGATAAGTTTTTGTCTGAAACACTTCCTGATTTGTCCAGATCCTATATTCAAAAACTAATCAAAGATGGTCAGGTAACCATCAATCAAAAAATAATCAAAGCAAACTATAAGTTAAATCAAGGCGACTTATTAGAACTGGAAGAACCGGAATTAAAAGAACCGGATATTGTTGCGGAAGATATTCCTCTTGACATTTTATATGAAGATGCTGATTTGCTTGTAATCAACAAACCAAAAGGAATGGTTGTTCACCCTTCTGCAGGACATTATTCAGGAACACTAGTCAATGCTTTGATGTATTATTGCAAGGATGATTTGTCCGGAATTAACGGTGTTATGCGACCGGGAATTGTTCATCGTATCGATATGGATACAACAGGTTCTCTTTTGGTGTGCAAAAACGATTTCGCTCATAATGATATTGCTGAGCAGTTAAAAGTACATTCGATTACACGTGTTTACCATGCTATAGTACATGGTGTTTTAAAAGATGATGAAGGCACTGTTGATGCACCAATCGGACGCCATCCGGTAGACCGAAAAAAAATGAGTGTCAATCACAAGAACGGAAAAGAAGCAGTTACACATTATAAAGTTCTTGCACGTTTTCATAACTACACTTATATTGAATGTCGTTTGGAAACAGGTCGAACTCACCAAATCCGTGTGCATATGGCAAGTCTTGGTCATCCGCTTCTCGGAGATGTTGTATATGGTCCGGCTAAGTCGCCTGCAAAACTGCAAGGCCAGACTCTTCATGCGAAAACAATCGGTATTCAGCATCCGAGAACCGGGGAATATTTAGAAGTCGAAGCTCCATTGCCAGAGTATTTTGAGAATTTGCTCAAAAAATTAGAAAATAATATACATTTGTAATTATTTATTGTATAATATTTACAAAGTAATTGGCAGTGCTAATAACAAGGAGCGTGAATAATATGGCAGAAAACAAAACAATTATAACTATTGGTAGACAGTATGGGAGTGGCGGTCATGAAATCGGTGCAACGTTGGCACATGATTTGGATGTGAAATTATATGACAAAGAGATGCTAAAGCGTGCAGCAAAAGAGAGCGGTCTCTGCGAAGAACTCTTTGAGACACACGACGAAAAACCGACCAACAGTTTTCTATACTCGCTTGTTATGGATACATATTCACTCGGTTATTCTTCAAGTTCGTTTGCTGATATGCCAATTAATCACAAGGTATTCCTTGCACAATTCGATACAATCAAAAAGATTGCAGACGAAGGTCCTTGTGTCATGGTTGGTCGTTGTGCAGACTATGCTTTGGAGGATTATGATAATGTTGTAAACGTATTTATCTATGCCGATATGGAGGCTCGTATCCGCCGTGTAGCGCGCATCTACGATTTAACTGATGCGAAAGCAAAAGATATTATTATTAAGACAGATAAAAAACGTGCAAGTTATTATAACTATTATACAAACAAAACATGGGGAGATGCAAAGAGCTACGATCTCTGCCTAAACAGTGCTAAACTCGGTATAGGCGGAACAGCAAAGGCTATCATGGACTATGTGAACCTTAAGAATAAAATTGAAAAACCTAGATTGTAATTGCATAAGCAAAATGTTTAATAATTTTATATTGTCAGACAATTCAAGATATGATATAATACAACTAATCTCAATGTAAGGGCATGTTATCAGACGTGCTTTTGTGTTGAGATTTTTTGCATTTTTCTCCAATGCACAAATGCACAGAGATAGTGGTGTATGAA
>JAZQSP010000110.1:0-25305 GCA_045630205.1 Faecalimonas sp.
TCAGCAACGATTTTTGTAATCTTTAATGTCTGTTCTTTCATGCTTTCGAACATTGCAGGTGTCATAACACCAAGTGCTGCAAGTCCTTCACCTGTTACAAGTGGATCACCGAGGTCATCGTTCTTGAATGTACATTCTACATATCCACCTTCTAATACAGTACCATCTGCTATATACTCGCCGTATCTGCGGATAAAGCTTCCTGTTGCCACAAGACGGCAGATTACTTCAAGGCCATGTCCGAATACAGTTGCAGGAAGAACTTCCATTGTAGCGTCTTCTAAGTTAGCGCCAACGTAGTGTGTTTTGATTCCTGCTTCTTTTAATAATTCAAAGTAGTGGATAGATGTTTCTAAGTTCGCTTTACCAATTCCATCGATTGTCAAACCAACTGAATTCTCGCCCGGATCGAATACTCCGTCTTTTCCGGTACAGTCATCTTTAAATTTTAACATAACGTTTCCGTTATCAAGTTTATAAACGTCTTTTGTTTTTCCAGTATAGATTTTTTCCATTTTGATTACCCTTTCTGTGTATGAATTGATGTGTGACGATATAAAAACACCTCACTCTAATTTTTTATCACAAAATGCGTTGATTGACAATATTTTTTCGAAAAAAAGGCTTGATTTTTAGTGAAATGATGTTATAATGTAATCTGTTCGATAAATATCGATGCGGAATGGTGTAACGGTAGCACAGCAGACTCTGACTCTGTTAGTAGGGGTTCGAATCCCTTTTCCGTAGTTTTTTTGTTTCTAAGAATAATATAATAACGGAGTGTGGCTCAGCTTGGTAGAGCGCTACGTTCGGGACGTAGAGGTCGCGTGTTCGAATCACGTCACTCCGATTTGAGGTCAAAAAAAGCGGAATCCTTTAAATCTAGGACTCCGCTTTTTATTTACATAGCATCTATTATTTCACATCATATTCCATAATAAAGTCATCCATCACGAAGCCTTCCCCAATATCTGTCGCTTCTTCGCGTACAGTAACGAAGCCGAGATGTTTGTATACTTCCAATGAGTTCGTATTGTGACGGTTGCAAGTCAGCCAAATCTTATTTAACTTGCGCATCTTACAGATTTCCACAAATTTTTGGAACATGTAAGAAGCAATTCCTTTTCCACGGAATTCTTTGTCTACATACAACTTGCTTAAGAACAATTTCCCATCTTCTTCTTTGATTCCGGCAAATCCCGCAAATGTATAGTCATAAGAGAGCAGGAAGTATTCATAGCCGGAGTTAATCTGCGCCACAAGTGCATCAACCGAGAGAAATTTTTCCAGCATGTACTCGACCTGTTTTTCTCCGATAATCGGTATGTAGTGTTCGCGCCAGATTTCCTCAGCAACCGGCACCAGTGAGTAGACGAGTTCCATATTTGTAACAGGAATAATTCTTAAATCCTTCATTTTTTCAAATTCTCCTTTATGTATTTATTATGAAAAACTATATGTATTGTATCATGTTTCGACAGTTTGTGTCACGAAAAATGCAATCATTTTATTTGTTATTTAGAAAGTTTATAAAATTATTAGCACTCAACAAGAGAGAGTGCTAATTTTGTGTTGACATTTGTGAATGCACGTACTAATATATACTTTAGTTAGAGTTTTATTTGAAAAAAGGAGATGTATAACATGGGAGCAAAACACGGAAATCTTTCAATTAGCAGTGAAAACATTTTCCCAATCATTAAAAAATGGGTATATTCAGACCACGATATTTTCATTCGTGAGCTGATTTCAAATGGTTGCGATGCCATTACAAAATTGAAAAAGTTGGACATGATGGGCGAGTATCAATTGCCGGATGATTACAAACCAAGTATTCAAGTGATTGTGAATCCGGAAGAGAAGACACTTAAATTCATCGATAACGGTCTTGGAATGACAGCAGAGGAAGTGGAAGAGTATATTACACAGATTGCTTTTTCCGGTGCGACAGAGTTCTTAGAGAAATACAAAGACAAGACAACTGAAGATGATATGATTGGCCACTTCGGTCTTGGATTCTATTCTGCATTTATGGTTGCAGATGAGGTGCATATCGATACATTATCTTATCAGGATGGCGCAAAGGCGGTACATTGGACTTGTGATGGCGGAACAGAATACGATATGGAAGACGGCACAAAAGAGACAGTCGGAACAGAGATTACGTTATTCCTGAACGATGATTGTACAAAATTCTCTAATGAGTATCAAGTTCGCGATATTATTGAGAAGTACTGCTCATTTATGCCAGTACCTATCTATTTGGCTAAGGAGAATGCGGAGCAAGAGGATGAACCGGTAGCATTAAACGATACACAACCACTTTGGGCAAAGCATCCGAATGAGTGTGAGAAGGAAGACTATATTGCATTCTACCGTAAGGTATTTATGGATTACAAAGAGCCGTTGTTCTGGATTCATCTGAACATGGACTATCCATTTAACTTAAAGGGTATTCTTTATTTCCCGAAAATCAACACAGAGTATGATTCTGTGGAAGGCAAGATTAAGTTATATAACAATCAGGTATTTATCGCAGACAATATCAAGGAAGTCATTCCGGAGTTCCTTATGGTACTTAAAGGCGTAATTGACTGTCCGGATTTGCCGCTTAACGTATCGCGTAGTGCCCTTCAGAACGACGGATTTGTCAATAAGATTTCTGAGTACATTTCTAAGAAGGTGGCAGACAAGCTATCGGGAATGTGTAAGACAGATAAAGAGACTTATGCAAGCTATTGGGATGATATCAGTCCATTCATCAAGTTCGGTTGCCTGAAAGATACGAAGTTCTGTGACAAGATGAGCGATTACATGCTCTTTAAGAATCTCGATCACAAGTATCTGACACTTAAGGAATGCATTGAGAACAACAAACCTGCAACAGCAGAAGATGCACAGCCTGTAGAAGTGGAAACTGCAGATGGCGAAACCGTTGAAGCAGGTACAGATGAGAAAAAGGAAGAAAAGGTTGTTATCTACTATGTGACAGATGAACAGCAACAGAGCCAATATATCAATATGTTCAAGGCTGAAGGCAAAGATGCGGTGATTCTGACACACAACATAGATACTCCGTTCATTTCTCAATTAGAGCAGCGCAATGAGAATGTACAGTTCCAGAGAATTGATGCAGATTTGACAGCAGATTTCAAGGAAGAAGTTGCGGCTGACGAGGAAGAAGCATTCAAGGCGAATACAGAAGCATTAACAGACATTTTCCGCAAAGCATTGGAAAATGAGAAATTAGATGTCAAAGTAGAAAAACTCAAAAATGAGAATGTAGCATCTATGATGACACTTTCTGAGGAAGCACGCCGTATGCAGGATATGATGAAGATGTACGGTATGATGGGCATGGATCCGAGTATGTTCGGAAATGATGCAACATTAGTTCTGAATGCAAATCATCCGCTTGTACAGTATGTGCTTAATAATAAAGAAGGTGAGCATACGAACTTATTCTGCAAGCAATTGTATGACTTGGCACTTCTTGGAAACAAACCACTGAATCCTGAGGAGATGACAGAATTTATTAAGAGAAGCAATGAGATAATGATGCTGTTAACAAAATAAGGAAAATAGTCTAATATGAACATTCAAAGGAATTGCAAATGTGGAAAAGAGCACGTTTTCGAGGCAGAGGTTATCTTGGGCGAAGGCGTGCTGCAAGAGATTCCAACAGTATTAAAAAAATATCATGCAAAAAAGGTGTTTCTGATTGCAGATAAAAATACATACAAGGCTGCAGGAGAGACAGTAGAACATATTATAAAAAAAGGCGAAATCGCTTGTTCAAGCTACGTCTTTCAAAAAGATGTCTTGGAACCGGATGAGACCAATGTCGGTCTTGCTATCATGCATTATGAATCGGACTGCGATGCTGTAATTGGTGTGGGCTCCGGGGTTATCAATGATATCAGTAAGATTGTTGCAAATGTTTCAGGAAAACCGTATATGATTGTGGCTACAGCACCATCGATGGATGGCTACGCATCGGCAACTTCTTCCATGACCCGAGATGGACTCAAAATATCACTTCCAAGCAAGTGTGCAGATGTAATTATCGGTGACATGGAGGTGCTTTGCAAGGCACCGACCAAACTCATGATTTCCGGCCTCGGTGATATGCTTGCAAAGTACGTAAGTATATGCGAGTGGAGAATATCGGCCCTTATCAATAAGGAATATTATTGTGAAGATATTGCAAGGCTAGTACGAACTTCCTTGAAGCGTTGTGTAGAGCATGCCGAGGGCTTGCTAAAAAAAGATAAGGAAGCGGTGTCTGCTGTGTTTGAAGGTCTGGTTCTATGTGGAGCAGCGATGAAATACGCAGGTGTGTCAAGACCGGCTTCCGGATGTGAACATTACATGTCACATGTGTGGGATATGCGAGGTGCGGAATTTGGTTTGCCTGTGGAGCTTCATGGAATTCAATGCGGAGTTGCCACCCTGCTTATGGTGAAAAAGTATGAGAAGCTGATGTGTTTTACACCTGATAGGCAAAAGGCACTGGATGCTGTCAATGCATTTGATTATGAGAAGTGGAGCAATGTACTCAGAGAATTTCTCGGCAAGGCAGCAGAAAGCATGATTGCACTGGAAGAGAAGGAGCAGAAATATAACAAAGAGAGCCATAAGGAGAGACTTGAGGTCATCCTTAGCCATTGGGATGAGATTCTGCAAATCATACAAGAAGAACTTCCAACTTCTACAGAACTGGAAGATTTGTTTGACAAAATAGGTGCACCAAAAACACCACAGGAAATAGGCGTCGAGGAGGCAATTTTGCCATTGACATTCGAGGCGACAAAAGATATCAGAGATAAGTATGTTTTGTCAAGACTGTGTTGGGATCTGGGCATTGAGAGGGATATCTCATTTTGACGTGGTTCCTCCTAAGTAGATACGGTAAATAACCCAATCTACTTAGGAGTTTTTTTATATCTATAAGGTGACTCCCCAACTATACGTGAGAAAACAGCAATAAAATAATTATAATCTCCAAACCCACATTCCGATGCCACATCTACAATTCGCATAGTCGGAACATCGCGCAATAGTTGCTTTGCTTTTTCTACGCGTAGATGTCGAATATATTGAGAAATACCACATCCATATAGTTGGTTGGAGAGCTTATACAGGCGAGAACGCCCGATATCTAAGGTGCGACAGAGTGTATCCGCCGTAATAGGCTCAGTAAAATGCGCAGAAAGATAAGCGTCCAGCTTGGCGGCGGTGCTGTCTTCTCGCAACGAGGCTAACTTTTCCATGACCAGATATGAGGCGGTTGCATGCAAAATGCGTGCAGCAGATTTGATATAGTCTTTTGTAACATGTGGGCATGCATCGCAGGCAGTAATCAGTTGTTGCATATCAATGGGATAAGTGCGGCACAATGATTCAATGGTGCGCGTTCCTTCCTCTTTTGTGGGATAGACATAAGCATGACCAAATAACAGATATCCTACCAATACATTTCCAACATATAGCGGAGTAATTGCCTCGGTCAGTCCGGCATGGCAACGATAGATATGTGTGCGATTCTTCTTAGTAGCCGTGGCACAGGCATCACGGTCACAGCGCATACAGGCCTCGTGCCCCGCATTGCAACTTCGCACAATCGCACAAAAAGGGGAACGGTTCTCAGGGTATGAGATCAGTTCATTCTGTTCCGCGTCAAATACCGTGATACGGATATTGGTAATGCGGTAAAAATCTTCTAATACATTCTGTAATTCATCTAATTCGAAAACAGATATCATAAAAACCTCCAAAATAACACAAATAAAAACATAGAAATTATAACATATAAGCGGACGAATGCAAAGTTTTTCGGACGCTTTTCTATATTTTCCTCAAACTATATTTTATACAATAAAGAAAAACAGTAGGAGGAATATAACAATGAAGAAAATGACTTTTGCACTTTGCTTTTGTAACCGTGGTTTTATGCCGGGAGAGTTAATCTACGGTGCTCGTGAGGACATGGTTAAGGCTGTAACCGATGCGGGCCACAACTACATCATGATGGATGCCGAGTTGACTCGCTATGGTGGAGTGGAGACAAGGGATGAAGGACGTCTGTATGCGAAGTGGCTCAAAGAGCATGAAGGTGAGTATGATGGCGTAATCTTCTCAATGCCTATTTTTGCTGATGAGAATGGTGCCATTGCTGCATTGCAGGATGCAGGTGTGCCGATTTTGATGCAGGCTTATCCGGATGAAATCGGACAGATGGACTTTCAACATCGCCGTGATGCATATTGTGGTAAATTCTCTGTCACAGATGTGTTCTGCCAATATGGTGTGCCATTTACAGTGATGAAGCCTCATGTAGTACATCCTCTCAGCGACAAATTCCAGGAAAACCTGAGCGATTTTGCAGCAATTTGCCGTGTTGTAAACGGTATGAAGCGTTTTAATCTTGGCTGTATCGGTGCTCGAACAACAGCATTCAAGACGGTACGTTTTGATGAACTTGCTATGCAGAAACATGGCATCAATGTGGAATCTTTTGACTTGAGTGAGTTATTTGCCAAGGTCGGAGAGAAGAAGAGTGATGACCCGATTGTATTAGCGAAATTGGAACGTTTGAGAAACTACACTGATTTTAGTTTGGTGCCGGAAGAGAATGCATTTACTTTGGCAAAGGTGTCAGTGGTAATTGACGAATACATAGAAGAATATCATTTGGATGCACTGGCACTCCGTTGCTGGAACGAAATGGAGACATACCTAAGAGTTTGTCCATGTGTGCTCCTTAGTGAATTGAATGACCGTGGTATCGTGGCATCTTGTGAAATCGACATGTGTTCAGCCATCTCTATGCGTGCTATGGCACTTGCTACTGAGGGTGCTACAGCTGTTCTTGACTGGAACAATAACTATGGGGATGACGAAAATAAGGTCATTCTGTTCCACTGTGGACCGGTAGCCCAGAGTCTCATGGCTGGCAAGGGTACTGTTACCGAACATAAGATGTTTGCGAAAAATGATCCTGGCAGTGGTTGGGGATGTAACGAGGGACGGATTAAGGCTATGCCGATTACCATTTCCAACTGTCAGACCAAAGACGGTAAAATCGTCATCTACGCTTCTGAGGCGAAATTTACAGATGATCCGATTGAAGATGCATTCTTCGGTTGCGGTGGCGTAGCTGAGATTCCTGATTTGCAGGATAAACTGATTAAGCTGGCTCGCGGTGGTTTCAAACATCACACAGCAATTGCAGAGGGCCATGTAAAAGAGATATTAAAAGAGGCATTTACCACATATTTGGGATATGACTGGGTGGATATCGACTAGGAGGTGAGCCAATGATCAGCTTTGGAATAGATATTGGCGGCACAGGCTGCAAATGTGTAGCTTTCCGAGAAGATGGCAGTCAACTTGCTTTGGCTTACAAAGAATATCCGCTTCAGGCAGGCACAACGGGTCTGCCGGCACAGATGCTTAACGACGCAGTGTTCGAGGTGATTACTGCCTGTACGAAGCAGCTTGACAATCCGCAGGAGGTGGTGGCCATCACCGTTTCCTCCTTTGGAGAATCCTTTGTGGCAGTGGATGCTAACGGTGATGCACTGACCGATATCCTGATGTATTTCGGAAGTGCAGAGGGAGAGGAGTTTGACCAACTGGTGAGTGATATTGGCGATGAGGCATTTATGCGCATTGCATTGCTGAAGCCGGAAACCTCATACTCTCTGTCAAAAATGCTATATACCAAGCAGGTGTCTGATCGTCCGGTGTGGAAGTATCTGTTTATAGCCGGATATATCGCTTATTGCCTGACCGGCGAAGCTTGCTCAGATATTTCCTTGGCTTGCAGAAGCCTCCTTTACGATGTAAAGAACCGCTGTTGGTCTAAGGAATTATTGGTTGCCTGTGGCATTGAGGAGAATACTCTGCCTCGCGTTCTTCCAACCGGTGGAATTGTAGGACCTTTGCTTCCGGCTGTTGCTGCGAAGCTACAGTTACCTGAGCATGTGCAGGTGGTTATGGGTTCTCACGATCAGATTGTAAATGCCCTGGGAGCAGGTGTGGCTTCGATTGGTGATGCAGTAGATACATCCGGTACCTGTGAGTGCGTGACGCCGCTTTTCTCCGAGATACCGGACGACTTTGCATTTCAAGAAAATAATTTTGCATGCGTGCCGTATCTGGCAAACCGAGGTTATGTTACCTACGCCTACAATATATCTGCAGGTTCCGTGGTGCGCTGGTGCCGGGATGCACTGGCAAGATATTTGGATGACGAAGCAATGCGGCAGGGAAAGAGCGTTTATGACCTGCTCAACGAGGAGTGCCCGGATAAGCCGACATCTCTGATGATTTTACCATTCTTACAGGGAATGGGTGGAACTCCTGATGTAGATGCGAATGCCACCGGACTGATTGCAGGTCTTACGACAGAGACCAGGGTACCGGATATTTATCGGGCTATTTTGGAAGGCATCACGTTTGAAATGAGATACAACCAGGAAAAATTAGCTGAAAACGGCGTTGAGTTGGGACGTCTGTATGCCTGTGGCGGCGGTGCGCGTTCGCAGGTGTGGCTACAAATTAAAGCCGATATTTTAGGATGTGAAATCCTTCCGGTCAAAGCAGAGGAGACCGGAGCCATGGGAAGTGCCATTTTGGGATTGGCGGCAGTTACCGACAAGGACGTGTTTGAAGTGGCTTCGCGTTTTTGGCAGTATGGCGATCCAATTCAGCCTGATACAGCACGTCAAACCCTTTATAACGAACGTTACGAAACCTATAAAATGCTGCGTAACCTATATATGCAATATAAATAACAAGTGTCTATGACACGACAAGGAGGATTATTATTATGCCTATTATTACAGGAAGAGATAAAGTATTGGCCGTATACGAAAAGGCGGCTGAAAGAGGATGGGTGATTCCATGTATTTGTTCGGAGAACCTGACAACAACAGAGGCTGTTCTTACGGCAGCCAGTGAGTTTGCAAAAGAAAAAGGATATGACAGTATCCCGATTACTTTGGCAATCACCAATCAATATGATCACCGCAGTCAATCTACATATTACACACACACACGTCGTTGGGATATCGGACTCAAGTTATTCCGCGCCGACATTGAGGTGCTTGCGGAGGCATTTCCAAATGTCGACATACTGATTCACTTAGACCACACACAGCACGACACAGATGCTGAACTTTTAGAAAGTGATCTGAGTATGTATTCTTCAGTGATGTACGATGCTTCTAGCTTACCGATGGAGCAGAACATACAGAAGACAAAAGCTTATGTGGCTCGCAAGGGACACGAACTTCTGATTGAAGGTGCCTGCGATGAGATTGTGGATGCTACAGGCGAAGTAAGATGTGAAATTACAGATGCAGACAAGTGTGCATATTTCAAGGCAGAGACTGGCGTTGATGTAGTCGTAGCCAACCTTGGTACTGAGCACCGTGCATCCGGAAAAGATTTACACTATTATTCAGACGCAGCTCGTGCAATTCGTGCGAAAATCGGTCCGCGTATTTGTTTACACGGAACATCTTCAGTATCGAACGAACAGATTCGTAAGTTGTTCGAGGATGGTATCTGCAAGGTGAATATTTGGACAGCAATGGAAAGGGATGCCGCTCCGGCGCTTGCAGAGTGGGTGGTTAAAAATGTTGCCTCTCTCGCAGGTTCTGAAACAGAGCAGAAACTCATTGATGAGGGATATCTGACTGAGAGTTCCAAAACCGGAAACGCGCCTTCACTGCAGTATTTCCCTACAACAGTTCGCCAGACCATTGTGTTTGAAGAAATGAAGAAGATTGTACGTGGATATTTAGATTTGTGGTACATTTAATTTATGAGGAAAAGGCTTCAAGTGTTTAGCACCTGAAGCCTTCTTATTTTGAACTATTTGAAATGTTTTCAGTTGTAGTAAGTACTTAGTTTTTTAAAAATACTTCAATAACCGGTGAGATTACATCAGGTGCAACTACAGGAAGATAGAATAAAGTATCGCCATCTTCTGTGTCACCCGCAAAGATTTCACTGCCGTCGTGTAGGAATTGCGCATAGTCTACTTTGCCAATTAGGTTACTCATTTTTAATGTACCGAAAGGATAGGTTTGCAAGTGAATATAGAGACGTTTGCCATCCTCGCTCTGAGTTAGGCGAGTGCCATAGGCAGCAGTAAATTCAGGCTCAGCCATTGTACAGCCGTATATGGAGCGACTGTTGTATCTCATCCATTCTGCATAAGCATCCAATGCAGCATTTGCGCGTTTATCAAAATATCCACGTGCGGTCGGGCCAACATTCATAATCAGGTTTCCACCTAACGCAACTGTATTTACAAGCATGTCTACAAGCATTTTCGGACTCTTCCAAGTCTGTTCGTCTCGATGATATCCCCATGAGCCTGAGAAGGTTTGGCAAGCTTCCCAGGTGAGTAATTCACCTGTATTTTCATCCTTTACCCATTCGGTTGGCTGGATTTGTTCCGGTGTCCAAACATCCTGATCAAGGTCAGTACGGTTATTAATAATAATACCCGGTTGCAATTCACGGCATAACGCAATTAACTTTTCGGATTCCCACTGGTTTACTCCTTTCATGCCGTCATTGTCCATCCAAGGATAGTTTTCCGGGAATTCTTTCGCACGTTGTTCGTTATCATATGAAAAATCAAACCAAAGGATATCGATTTTTCCGTAGTTCGTTAAAAGTTCTCCTACTTGATCACGCATATATTGAGCATACTTCTTAATATCGCGTCCTTTGTCCAATTCTTCTGCATTTGCATCATGACGACGAGGGTGGATGCGGTCAATTGTAAATTCCGGATGATGCCAATCCAGAAGGGAATAATACAAACCGATTTTCAAGCCTTCTGCACGGAAAGCATCTACGTATTCGCGTACAATGTCTCTGCCAAATTCTGTGTTGGTAGATTTATAATCTGTGTATTTTGAATCCCAAAGGCAAAATCCTTCGTGGTGTTTCGTTGTAAGTACCGCGTACTTCATTCCGGCTTCTTTTGCACGACGAGCCCAATCTTTTGCATCAAAAAGGTCAGGGTTGAAATGTTCAAAGTATTTTTGATATTTTTCCTCGCTGATTTTCTCGTATTCCTTAATCCATTCGTGGCGTGCCGGAAGAGAATAGAGTCCAAAGTGAATAAACATACCGAAACGATCATGGCAGAACCAATCGGTATCTCCATCTGTTTTACGTGTTACGTAACTTGACATAATGTTAGTCCTCTTTAATTTAAGTGTTATTTTTGTGCAAATATTTTCGCAGAGTTATGATAGAAAATATTTGCTATGTCTTTTTTGGTTAGTCCCAGCTTTTCTGCAGCTCTTTTACAAGAGGCAATTTCTTCGTAGATAAAGAATGTAATCTTGTCTGCCTCCGGATATGGTATTTCACGCATATGAGGGTCAGCAGAAACATCGCCCAGGGAGCCGGCAGGTATTTCATTAATATAGAAGCCATTTTCTATTACACGGCGAGATTTCATGCGGAAAATCGGGAAATCAGACCCGTATATAAAACGTTCCGGTCCAAAGTAATTCAGTACCTGTTCCATGACATATTCATTGGTATTTGCTGTGAAATCCCAAATGGTTTTCTCTGAGTGTTTCAAATATTCTAAAGCATCTCCAATATCTTCGTTAGCATAGGCGCGTCCCAAGTGCGCAACAATGAGCTTGACATTTGGATATGTCTGTTCAATTTCCAATAATTGAACATAGTTTAGTGGGTCAGCCAATCGCTTCGGACGGGCAATGTGCAATTGCACCACCCAACCATATTTGTCCGCAAGTGCAAGCTGTTCTTTTGGCAAAAAGTCATAAATTCGTATTTCGTTGGATGGTATGTACCAAGGGGCGAATTCTAAATATACTTTAAGTCCGGCAAAGCCACCTTCTAATACATTGCGCTCGATGTTCTCAATGGATTCTTCCGGTCGTGATACATAGAGTGCCGGGAAATGATATTTTTCTGAGGAAGCGCGCACATACTCATTGGAACGTACGGTGTCAGTGTTTACGGACACTTCAGAGTAGAGCACCGGAATGACTTCTTTTCCAGGAAACAACTCTACATTTGTCTGTATTAAGTCTTCTACAGAGTTGTCTTTTGCGACCATCATTGGCCACGCGCAGGTGCGTGTTTTAGTCATGCTTTTGTCCTTGAAGGCATCCAGCCAGATGTGATTGTGACAATCGATAAATTTGTCAGGTAGGAAATCTTTGAGATGTTCCTCATAAAATTGTTTGTCATATGCAGTTACATTTAATAATGCCATGCAAATCCCTCTCTTTCTAAATATAAATATGATTAAAGTCTATCCTTGTCCACTAAAGGAAAAGTAGAATAGACGGAGTTTAGTTTGAATTGGGAAGCACTGATTCCCATGTGTTTTTTAAATAAGCGTGATAAATAATTTGGGTCCTTGATTCCGATGTAATCACAACATTGTGTCAGGGTAAGTCCTTTTGCTGTCATAAGCTCCACGCATTTTTTGATTTTTTCTCGATTAATGTATTGTTGAATGGTAATGTCGTTTTCTGATTTAAAAATGCGATTCAAATAGTTTGGGCTTCTATCCAAGAAAACAGACAAATCCGACAGTGTGATTTCTTGCCCCATATTTTTTTGGATGTATTCCTTGATTCTTGCACAATAAATCTGAGACGTGCTTTTGGAGCGTGTAATGGCAATGGTATCTATCAATTTTCCGGTTACAGAAATATCACACAAGAGTTCAAATGCCTTGCAGGCGCATTTATATTTGCTTTCGATTTCACTCTTGTGAAACTCATCAATGATCGAGCGGAGACGTTGACATAATTCCTCCGATTGTGCACATGGCGGAAGTATTACCGGAAGGAATAAGTGGTTATTGTCAGCAGGCATTGCTGCCACATCCGTGTACAAAGTTATCTCGCTACATGCATGGAGATTTACGGTGTAATGGATATGCATCTGCTTGTCCAGCGCCCGTACGGAAAATTTGCAATCATGAGGAAGAATTAAGAAACTGCCTTCTTCTGCACAAAATTCCTGATTATCGATGGTAAGCATGAGTGCTCCTGCTTTTACATATGCGATTTCTATATTGTGATTCTCATATGTAAAATTGCTATGATAGTTTTCTTGCGCTAATTGGTGCGCAAAAATAATTTCCGGAAAGGTTGTAGGCGTCATTGAAAAATAAACCATGTTTTCCACCTCGCATCGCTATAGTGTTCTTTCATATTTATTCTATATGAGCTCGTATTTTTTGTAAATATTGTTCTGGGTGGAATAGGGTGGTATTGTGCTAGAATGACCGAATCGTGTATGTGGTGGCTATCTGAAATATGCTAGGATAATAGAAAGGAAGCTAAGGGAGAAATTGTAATATGAAAGCAATTGTAAATGCTAAGCTCGTAATGGAGGATGGCATTATCTGGGATGGAGCAATCACATGGGATCATGGACAGATTGTTCAGGTTGGATGGGCATCTGACGTATGCATTCCGGAAGATGCTGAGTGTATAGATGCCAAAGGCCTTTATGTGGCACCGGGATTGATTGACATACATAATCATGGTTCAAAGGAGCATTTGTTTGTAGATGAACCATTGCAGTGTGCAGAATATTTTTTACAACATGGAGAGACTACGGTTCTACCAACCTTTTATTGTAATCTCACATCGGAGGCAATGATAAAGGGCGCAGAGAAAATCAAACAGGTATCCGGGGAAGGAGCCGGACGCATTCTTGCCGGTTTGTATATGGAAGGTCCGTATATGAATGGTGAAGGCAGCAACCAGAAGGATATTCTCTGGGGTGGAGAGATTCAGAAGGATGAGTATCTGCCACTTGTGGAGGCTGTAACGGGAATGGCAAAAATCTGGGCAATTGACCCAGCTCGGGAAGGCATTGAGGATTTTATGCGAGATGTCAAGGAAAAGGATGCACATGCAATCTTTGCGTTGGGACATTCTCATGCAACGGCAGCACAATGTAAAAAGGTAGAAAAGTATGGTGTAAAAGTACAGACCCATCATGGGGATTCGGGAAAAGCGCCCGGTCATGCTCAGGGAACAATTGGTTCCGGATGTGACGAGTTTACACTGTGGAATCCGGATATGTATGCGGAGCTCATCTGTGATGAGAACGGAATTCATGTGGATTCTGAAATGATTAAAATGGTGGTGCGCACAAAAGGCGTGGAACGTATGATTTTAATTACAGACGCTATGCCGATGAGTGGTGACTATACGAACAATGAAGAGGATGGTATCGCATATGGGCCGGATTTGAACTATGACTATGAGGGACATTTGGCGGGAAGTCACTTAACATTAGATAATGCATGCAGGAATCTTATGAAACATACGGGATACGGTCTATGTCATGCAATTCGCTTTGCATCGCTGAACCCGGCAAAACTTTTGGGAATTGATGATCAAGTCGGCAGTTTAGAAGCGGGAAAGAAAGCAAATCTGATTCTGATAGACGATATGGTACATGTGAAAAAAGTCATTTTGCACGGCGAAGAAGTTGTGTAGAATATGATTTTTATAAGTGAAACAAAAAAGGAGGCAAAAGAAATGGCAAAGAACAATTATGAATTCGATTTTCAACCGGCGAGCTGGTTGCCGTCAAGAGACGTGGAAATGCTCGACAGAGTAAGAAACATCAAACGTGAAGATATGGAGTATACCAATGAGAATGGATATAGTGTCAAAATTGTAATGGATCCGACACTCATTGCGGCACAGGATATTTTTCACCGCATTTATTTGAGTGATGTGATGGACCAACATTTCACAGCAATTTTTCCAAATCAGTGGCCGGGTGTGTATTCTGCGGTTGCAGAAATGATTAATAAATATAATGTAAGTTGTCGCAACGTAGATTTGTTCGCAATGGATGAATGGGCGGATCAAGATGGAAATGTTGCACCGCTTACATATGGTGCTGGACTTGGTTTTTCATTTAGAAAACATTTTTATGGAAAAATCAGAGAAGATTTGCGTCCGTCGGTAGACCATTGGCATGTGTTTACAAATGAAAACAAAGGCAATGACGTTTATTCTTCTATCATTGAAGAAATCGGTGGAGGCGGTGCGGATGTCATCTACTCTGCAACAGGATGGCCGGGACACACAGCATTTATTGATCCGGGCGCAGAAGAATTTAAGGCAGACAGTTTAGAAGAATTCTGCAAGTTGGGTTCACGTTTAACAACACAGGTTCCACTCACTATTTGTGAAAATTCATTGTTCTCCCCAATGGGAGCTTCTGGTGATGTGTGGGCAGTTCCGCCACGCGCTGCAACTATCGGACCGAGAGATGTTGTGAATGCAAGAGAGCGTTTTGAAATGCACACATTCTGTAATCCAGGCGGAGATTCATGGCAAAGAATGATTTCCAGAATTGAGTTATACGGACCAATTTCGATGGAATGTCCGGCATCTATCATGCGACTTGGAAAAGGAACCTGCTATGTAAGTGAAGCGATTGCAAAACCATTTGGCAGCTGGACAAAAGACACACCGGACTGGGAATTATAATATAAGGGTATAGAACATGTATGTAATTGGATTGGATATAGGAACAACCTGTACAAAGGCGTTGCTTGCAGATGACAAAGGCAATGTTCTCGGAGTTGGAAGCAGTGGTTATCCACTGATTAGCAATGGTTGTGAGATTGAACAGCGTGCGGTGGATTGGATAAAAGCAAGTGTTTCAGCTATCAAAGAAGTGCTTCAAGGAAAAGATGCTTCAAAGGTGGCCGGCATCTCTTTGTCAACACAGGGGGCAAGTACCGTTGCAGTAGATGAAGACGGATGCTTTATCGGAAATGCACTTACATGGATGGATACACGTGCGCAAATAGAGGCAAAAGAAATCGAGGAAGAGCTGGGAGCTGATTACATCTACCGCACATCAGGGTGGAAGATGAATCCCGCATTAGATGCTGCAAAACAGCGTTATATGAAAAAGGACTCAGCATTTGCAAAAGCGAAGAAATATTTGTCCACCTTAGAGGTTATGAACCACTTTCTGACCGGAAATGCTGTCATTGATCCGACAAACGCAGCGATTCGTCAGCTGTATAATGTTGAGGAGAATCGTTGGGATAAAGAACTTCTTGCGGCAGCACATACAAGGGAAGAAGAATTACCGAACGTGTTGCCGACAGGGGCAAAGGTTGGAACACTAACAAAAGAGGCTGCCATAGAGATGGGATTGCCGGAAGGAATACCTGTTTTTAACGGTGCACATGACCAATATTGTGCGTCCATTGGTGCAGGAGCGATTCATGATGGTGATATGCTTCTGTCAGCAGGCACTACCTGGGTGCTTATGGGAATTGGAACAAAGCCGCTATTTACAAAAAGTTACATTGCACCGGGGAAACATCCGGTCGATGGTTTATATGGCGCAATTGCATCCCTCGTTTGCTCTGGGGCATCCCTTCAGTGGTTCAAGAATGAGTTTTTGCAGGAAGATTTTCAAAAAATGAACGAAGAAGTGGCACAGCGAAGAGAAAAGTGCCGCGAACTGTTCTTTTATCCATATATGGCGGGAGCCAATTATCCGATTTGGAATCTGAAGGCAAAAGGAAGTTTTACGGGCGTTGGGTTAGAACATGACCGATTTGACTTTGCAAGAGCCATCATGGAAGGCGTCGCATTTGGAGTGCGACGTGCTGTGGAGGATTTTCATGCGAATGGTTGTGACATCAAACACATTGTCATGATGGGAGGTGCTTCGAAGAGTCCTCTGTGGAGTCAAATGATTGCATCAGTTACAGGCACACCAATTCTTCGACTTAATCAGGCCGATGTCTGTGCAGTGGGTGCTGCAATGATCGCAGCCTGCGGCCTTGGTATTTATAAAGATTATGAGGAGGCTGCACGTGCAATGGTTCATGTCCAAGGCAGTTATGAGCCGATTGCTGAGGAAGTAGAGTATTATCATGAGAAATTTGCAAAATACGATAAAATGTGGTCTTTGATACAGGAGTATTACACAGAATAAATACCCTCCGAACAACACAAAAAAGAAAGGTAATCAAAACATGAAAAGACAAATTAGAACACCATATTTTGAAATTGGAACCAAGAACTATATATACGGAGATACCGTACTTGAGTATGCAAAAGCAGCAGATGCGGCAGCAGAAAAGTACGATATTGATGTGCTATTTATCACACCGGCGGTAGAGATTCGCAGAGTTGTGGAGAACACGAAGAACCTAATTGTACTTGCACCTTACATGGATACACTTCGTCCGGGAAGAGGTATGGCAGATATCTTACCGGAAGGCTTGAAAGCGGCAGGAGCAGAGGGTGTGGTTGTAAACCACTGCGAGAAACCAATGTCACTTCCTGCAATCAAAGCGACAATTGACAGAGCAAATGAGCTTGACATGTTGGTGTTTGCGTGCGCAGATACGGTTGCAGAAGCAAAGGCAATTGCACAGTTAGGGCCGGACATCATTAATCCGGAGCCGACAGAGCTTATTGGTGGAAGCGGCGGTGGAGTCAGCGACATGGGTTATGTGAAAGAAGTAATTGAGGCAATCAAAGAGATTAACCCAGATATCATGGTAGAGCAGGCTGCCGGAATTACAAATGGACAGCAGGTTTATGACTTTATCATGGCAGGTTCCGAAGCGGCAGGTGCAGCATCAGGAATTATGAACGCCGAAGACCCACTTGCAATGATTGATGAGATGATTGCTGCAACCAGAAGAGCTGCAGATGATCTAATAAAACAACAAGGTAAATAGGAGGAAAACACAAATGGAATTTAAATTGTATCAAAAAGAGTTAGAGTTACAGTCAAGAGGTTGGATTCCAACCTTCCACGATATCTCAAAAGAGGTTATCGAAATCGTAGAAGCATCAGGAGTAAAGAATGGAACAGTGACAATTGCGTCTCACCACACAACATGTTCCGTTATGGTACAGGAATGTTCACATGATATCGATTCATTCGATTTAGAGTACTTACAACATGACCTTCTTGACATTATGAGAAAGATGATTCCTGATTTCGCTGAGGAACATCAATATCGTCATCCGGGTCCAATTCATGCACAATTCGGAAGATTTGTAAACGAGCCTGGTGACTTCACAAGTATGAATACAGACGGACACTTAAGAAGTGTATTCTTCGGAAGAAGTGAAGCAATGACCATTAAAGACGGTGTTCTTGATGGCGGAGAATTCGCACATATTTATTTCGTAGACTGGGATCACGTACGTGCACGTCGCAGACAGGTAAATGTAACTGTTATGGGAACAACAGAGGATATCGAAGACAGAAAGTGGAATAACGGTGAAGTGATTAATACATTACATAAGTTCACAGACGAAGAAAAGGCAGATGACGTTCACTACACACTGCAACTTCAGAGATAATACGGACAAAAGTTTTGATTTTGGATGGGAGGAAACAGATGATTAGCAAGGAAGCATTGGAAGCGGCAAAAAGCAGTTATGACATTGAAGAAGCCTGCATCCGCGAAATGAAAGAATACTTTGATGAGGAACAGTTTTCAAAGGCGGTAGAGCTCCTCTCAAAGGCAGAGAGAATCGGAGCTGCAGGGTGTGGACATTCAGGAATTATCTGTCAGCACTTTGCACATCTGATGTGCTGTGTTGAGAGACCGGCAAGATTCATCTCCCCGGCAGAAGCCATCCATGGAGCCACAGGATTCTTGCAACAGGGGGACGTGATGGTGATGGCTTCCAGAGGAGGAAGCACGAAGGAACTGTTTCCGATTATGGATATCTGTAAGGAAAAAGGAGTGTCCATCATTACAGTTACTGAGAATCTTGATTCGCCATTGGCAAAAGGAGCAGATGTGGTGCTAAAGCAACATGTCAATCGAGAGACAGATAAATATAACATGCAGGGAACAACTAGCACAACAGCACTATGTATGATTTTCCATGCACTTCAGGCAGCGGTGATTGAAGAGACAGGCTATCAGGAGAAACAGTTTGCACTCATACACCCGGGCGGAGCTGTAGGAGAACGATTGAACAAATAGGAGGAACGAACAGATGGTATATAGAGAATCTTTTAAAGTGCAGTCAAGAGACAGAGCATATACATTTCATGATGTAACTGCGCAAGCAAAAGAGATTGTAAAGAAATCAGGAATCAAAGAAGGAATTGCAGTTGTGTACTCACATCATACAACCTGTTGTGTCATTACACAGGAATGCGCTTTTGACATGTCTATGACAGGTCTTGAGACACTGCAGCAAGATCTTGTCAATGTAATGGAAGATATGATCCCGGAATGCAGATATGAGGGCATGTACCTTCACCCAGGCCCGAAGGCACTGAAATTCGCTGAAGAGCACGACGAGGATGCATGGGGATGTCACAACACAGATGCCCACCTTCGTTCATCAATTATTGGCAGAAGTGAAACCATTGTGATTGAAGACGGAGAGATGGATTTGGGTGAATTTGGATTCATTCATTTTATTGATTTTGACAATACAAGAGCACGTCAGAGAACTGTTCAAGTAATGGTTATGGGAGAGTAAAAAAGTCTCTCACATACGGTGTAATATCGTATGTGAGAGACTTTTTGTTTTCGGTATCTTATGTACTTTTATAGGATGAAGGTAATTGTCCGGTCTCGCGTCTAAATACAGTACTAAAGTAGTTAGAACTACTAAAAGATAGTGCCATTGCAACTTCAGTCACCGTCTTACCATCTCGTAGCATGTAGGTTGCATAAGCAAGCTTTAATTTGAGAAAGTATTGGTGTACTCCAAGGCCCGTATACTTTGTAAAAATTTCTTTCAAGTAAGAAACGCTCACATTACACTTCTTAGCTATGTCAGGCACACTCATCCAAATCGTTATATTGTCTTCCATTACATGAACTGCCTGTTGGTATGTAAGGGCTCCCGCAGAAGAGAAATCGGCACTTAATGTGATGTTGTTTTCAGACAGGGACAAGAATAATAATTCTGCCATACACACAAAGGTCTGAAATTTGACAGGATATTTTATGATTTCGTCAATACATACATAATCACAGTTCCCGGTAAGAGCACATTCGGTCTGTAAAAAAGAAATCATCTCTGCAAAATATTTTTGCTGTTCAGCAGAAAGGCGTAATACACAATTTTCAAACTGCTTCATTAGAGAGCCGGAAGCAGAGAAAGTCATGGTAAAACAAGTTGCTGATGTTCCGCCTTCCACATGGAGTTTGTGGAATTCCATGGGCTTATGAAAAATCATATCTCCTTCACTTAAATGAAACACATATTCGTCTGCACTGGCACAGATATTTCCTGAGCGCACATAGATAATCTCCCAAAAATCATGCAATTCTCCGGAGAACAAATAATCATCCTTGTAGGTTGCCTCAAAGAGAGAATAAAAACATTCTATGGCAAGCATCTTTTTTGCGAAATAAGCTATGCTGTATATTTTGTGTTGAATTTTAAAGACAAATGTAATATAATGAAAGAAATAGCAGTATAATATATTACACAGTATTAAAAATGGAGGTAATAAAATGACAACGGTAAGTTTAAGGATTGAGGATAAAATGAAAAAAGAATTAGATGATATGTGTGCAGAGATGGGAATGAATATCACGACATTTTTCATGATTTACGCAAAAAGAGCGTTACGTGACAGGAAAATTCCATTTGAGATTATTGCACCTAGAGATCCGTTTTATTCAAAAGAAAATATGGAATGCATAAAAGAATCTAAACAACAGATTGCAGAAGGTAAAATTGTACAAAAGACTATGGAGGAACTGGAGGCGATGGAAAATGAGTAAAATTACGTTTTCAGAAAAAGCATGGGAAGAGTATTTGTATTGGCAAGAAACTGATAAAAAAGTACTTAGGAAAATTAACAAACTGCTTAAAGAGATTCAACGGACTCCTTTTACAGGTGAAGGTAAGCCGGAACCATTAAAAAGGGGTCCAGATAGTTGGAGCAGAAGAATTAACGGAAAAGACAGGCTGGTATATGAAGTTGTGAATGACAACATCAATGTTATTCAGTGTAAAGGTCATTATAATGACAAATAGAATTTCAAAGATTTTCTAAATTCATTTAGAGGCAATTCGCCGATTTATCTCAATGTTTATACAAATGGATAGATATTATTTTCGGATATCATTTTGGTACAAGAAATACTTGCATTCTTAACATGACTATGCTATACTCGCATCAAGCATTAATATTTCTAAAAATCTTGTGAGAATATTCACATCTATTATCTTAGCCGTAAGGCCATAGCAGAAATCTCAATGCTTAAAACCCAATAAACAAGAGCAGAGAGGTAATGTTAAGGTGGCGGTGTGATAACAGTGCCTTCTGCGGACAACAGAAGGAGGAATGAAAGGTGCAAGAGAAGAATATAATTGCCAACACATATTGGGCTGATAACGAACGATTTGCAGATAGTGATACTTATGATGCGATTGCAACATTTACAAAGACAGGAAAATTTTTAGAAAACAAAGATAAGTATTTAGATGAGGAGGGCGATATAGATATGTGCAAAGCGATGGATGATTTAATTAAACGAGGGGAAGAGCGTGGAGAACAACGCGGAGAACAACGCGGAGAAAACAGGATGATAAAACTCATTCAGTGTATGGTGGCTGACGGTGCTACTGATTTGATTCCTAGAATCGCAGAGGAGGCGGATTTTTGTAAGAAAATGTACGCAAAGTATGGCATTGTATAATTAAAATGTTACTAGAAGAGGACTAAGAAGATGAAATTCGACTTAATGAAAGAATTTATGGACAGTCTTACCGATTGGAAGATTCCGGGGAATAGCATCTCTGTATATCAACATGGAGAGGAGATTTTTTCCTATCAGTCCGGATATGCTAATCTTGAACAGAAGATTCCGATGACACCAGAGCATATGATTAACATATATTCTTGTTCTAAGGTAGCTACTGTCACAGCAGCGTTGCAGTTATACGAGGCGGGTTTATTTGGATTAGATGACCCGGTATACTCTATCTTGCCTGAGTATCGTGAACTATATGTACAGTCAGAGAAGGGTGTGCAAAAAGCGACAAAAGACATGACTATTCGCCATCTTTTTACCATGACCTCAGGGTTGACATACAATACTCAGATGCCATGTTTTGATAAGGCAAGGCTGGTCACAGAAGGTAAGATGAACACACGCGAAGTAATCAGACAGCTTTCAAAGGAACCGCTTTCTTTTGAACCGGGGACGAAGTGGCAATATAGTCTGAGCCATGACGTCTTGGCGTGTGTGGTAGAAGTTGTGAGTGGGGAACGATTTCAGGATTATGTCACACGGCATATATGTGAACCGCTTGGAATAACGGAATTCACTTATCACAATGAACATGTGAGAGAACAGATGGCGGAACAATATAACTTGGTGGAACATTGCAATCGGAATTTAGTAGAAGAGCAAGCACAGGGGCAAGATTCGTTGCCGAAAGATGTGTATGTTCAAAATGTTGGGAAAGATAATTCGCTTATTTTTGGTCCGGAGTATGATAGTGGAGGTGCAGGGATTACCACTTCCGTTTGTGAGTATGCTAAGTTCTGTAGTGCACTTGCGAATCAGGGAATGGGTAGCACGGGGGAACGCATTCTGCGTCCGGAGACCATTCTGTTAATGCAACAGGATCAATTGACAAAAGAGCAGAAACAATCATTTGATTGGCTGCATTTGAGAGGGTATAGTTACGGTCTTGGAGTACGTACATTGGTTCATATGAATCTAAGTGGAAGTAACGGAAACTTGGGAGAGTTTGGCTGGGGTGGTGCGGCAGGTGCCACTGTCTTAATAGATTCAAAGGAAGGATTGGCGATGTTTTATGCGCATCATATGCTGAATCCGCAGGAGGGATATTATCAACCAAGGCTACGAAATATATTATATGATTGTTTGCGTGAATGAAGAGATAAATACAAGGTATAAAATTTAATATTATTTAAATTGAAATTGTCGGTAGATTTTGCTACCGACAATTTTTATGTTGACAATCTCAATATTTGCTACAAAGAGGGCTTGTGTAGCGTAGGAGAAACTCCGTTTTCCCTTTTATATACAGTACTAAAATAACTCGGGCTGCTAAATCCCAACACCTTAGACACTTCATCCGCAGACTGCCCGTCCTTTAGCATTTGATATGCATGCGACAGCTTAAGCTTTAAAAAGTATTTGTGTATTCCAAGTCCGGTATATTTAATAAAAATCTCTTTCAAATAGGTCACACTTACATTGCATTTCTCGGCAATCTCCGGAACACTTAGCCACTGTGAAATATTTTCTTCCATCACATGTATAGCACGTTGATAAATAACTGCACTTGCAGACGAAAGATTGGAATCAATGTAAACTGGGCGTTTTGGAAACGATAATAAAAACTGCTCGATTCGATTCACAACAATCTGAAATTTATCAGGATGGTTATTCAGGTGGTGAAGGCAACGTCGGTCTACGCCACCGTTATCGAGCAGGCAATCGTTAGACAGGAAAGAGATTAAGGAGGATAGTTGCTTCTGCTGTTCCTGTGAGAGTGATACAACGAAGTTTTCAAAAGTTGTCATTAATGGACCGGACGCTGCAAACGACATAATAAAACAAGAGGCTGCAGTCTGCCCTGATGTATAAAAACTGTGGAATTCCATTGGTTTATGAAAAACAATATCGCCTTTTTTGAGCAGATAGACTTGTTCGTTTGCGCTGACTGTAACCTCGCCGGAACGCACATAAAGAACCTCCCAAAAATCATGTACTTCCCCAGGGAAAACAAAGTTTTTCGGAAAAATTGGTTTAAAAAGGGAAAATAAAGTGTCTATAGAGACAATTTTCTTAAATGGAAACGATGGATATAGCATAATATAATACCGCCTAAAATCAAAATATTTGTGCCCTAAATCACATGGATATATTAAAAAGAACACATTATAATAATTATTATAACGAGGAATTTATAAAAGTAAAGAGGTGAATTGGTCAAAATGACGAAGAACAAAGAAATAAAACTAGGAGTAATCGGTTTGGGACAGAGGGGCAAAGGCTTGTTAGATATGATTCTTGCAGGTTGGAAGGATGTCTCCATAGTGGTTGTGTGTGACGGCTATGAGGATCGCGCCAAAGCAGCTGCAGATGCCGTGTTTGAAACATCAGGGAAGAGACCGATGTGTGTAACCGATTATAAAAAAGTACTGAAGCATCCGGATGTAGAAACCGTGATCATTGCAACCTCATGGGAAATGCATATTCCGATGGCGATTGAAGCTATGCATGCCGGAAAGATTGTAGGTTTGGAAGTCGGCGGAACATTCGATATAAATGAATGCTGGAAACTGGTGGAGGCTTATGAGGAAACCAAAGCGACCTTTATGTTTTTGGAGAACTGTAACTACGGGCGTCGTGAGCTGATGGCACAGAATATGGCAGAACAAGGACTTCTTGGAGAGATTGTACATTGCGCCGGTGGATATATGCACGATTTAAGGAAGGAAGTTGCTTATGGAGTAGAGAATAGGCATTATCGTTTGGAAAAATACAAAACTCACAATGCAGAGAACTATCCGACGCACGAACTTGGTCCAATTGCCAAGATACTGAAAATCAATCATGGTAACAGATTTGTATCGTTGGTATCAATTGCTTCCAAGGCAGCAGGTCTTCATGAATACATACTAAAAAACAAAGCAGATGACGAGGAGTTAAAAAATACGGTATTCAAGCAAGGAGACGTTGTGACAACAGTGATTCAGTGCGAGCAAGGTCAGACAGTTACATTGACACTGAACACGACACTTCCTCGATTCTATAGTCGTGGCTTTACGATATGCGGCACCAGAGGAATGTATGAGGAGGCAACGGATTCTGTTTATATGGATAACGGAGAAGACGAAGTTTTCCATGAAAAGTGGCTTGTAGAGAAAGGTGGCAATGCCAAAGAGTATGAAGAACAATATGATCACCCATTGTGGAAAGAACATATGAGTGGGGCAACAGGCATCATGGGAGATCATGGTGGCGCAGACGGTCTAATGTTGTCAGTATTTTTTGATTGTATCAGGAATCAGAAACCGATGCCGATAGATGTGTATGATGCAGCTACGTGGATGGCTGTAACTGCGTTATCAGAGCAATCCATTGCTCAGGGAGGTAAACCAATGGAGTTTCCTGATTTTACCAATGGTAACTGGAAAGCAATGTAGTAAAATAGAGGCAAAAGGAGGACATTTTTATGAAGAAAAGAATACTAAGCGGACTGATGGCTGCCATCATGTTAATAA
>JAZQSP010000111.1:0-19135 GCA_045630205.1 Faecalimonas sp.
CCATTGTTATACCAAGATACATTGCAATATCACCCAACAGGTGTTGCGTTCCCTTCACAGATTTACGGTGCACTCGTAACAGAAAAAGTACGTTCTATGGGCGCTATGTTCGTAAACGTTGACGGTGAAGTATTCATGCATCCATTGGAAACACGTGACGTTGCAGCATCAGGAATCATTCGTGAATGTAAAGAGAGAGGAAAAGGTGTTCCAACACCTGTAGCTGATGGTATTTGGCTCGACACTCCAATGATCGATATGATTCACGGAGAAGGTACTCTTGAAAAGAGATTGCCGGGTATGCTTCGTATGTACTTAAGATGTGGAATCGATATGAGAAAGGTTCCAATCGTTATCTACCCAACACTTCACTACCAAAACGGTGGTATCAAGGTTGGCGTAAACGGTATGTCAGAGGTTGAAAACCTTTACGTAGCAGGAGAAGCTATCGGCGGAATCCACGGAAGAAACAGACTTATGGGTAACTCTTTACTTGACATCATTGTATTCGGACGTAATGCCGGACAACAAGCTGGTGCTAAGTGCAAAGAAGTTGAACTTAAGGAACTTACACTTTCTCATGTGGATGATTTCTCTAAGACACTTGCTGATGCAGGTATTGAGCCTACAGTTGTATCTCCGAAATTATTACCGGATTACAGACCAGAAGGCGTAACAAGATTAAACTAAGAATGAGAGATAACGTATGAGATTTCCAACACTGGGCGTTTGCACGGTGTTGGAATTCATACTGTAATTAGGAGGAAAATAAAATGTCACTTTTAGGCGGAACTATTTCGATTACAGGTGTTGCATTTTTGATGTTCTGCATCTTTGCAATCGCAGCAATCGGATATGGTCTTGGACGTATTACAATTAAAGGTGTAAACCTTGGAACAGCAGGTGTGTTCATCGTTGCATTACTTTTTGGATGCTTCTTCTTTGAACCACTTAAAAATCAACTTATGGTATCAACAGAAGCAGCTGAAAAAGTAGCTTATGTTGACAATGCATTAAAGATTGTAGAACAATTTGGTTTGATTCTTTTCGTAACAGCAGTTGGATTTATTGCAGGACCAAAATTCTTTGGTAACTTAAAGAAAAACTTCAAATCATACATTTTGTTAGGTGTTACAATTATTCTTGCTGGTGGGATTGCAGCAATTGGATGTATCTACCTTGGTAGAACTCTTGGAGAAACAAATCATGCTGAATTCACAGCTATGATTGTTGGTCTTCTTTCTGGTTCACTTACATCAACACCTGCATTCTCTGCAGCGAAAGATACAGTTGCAGCTGAGTATGTAAATGCTGTTTCTGTAGGACATGGTATAGCATATATCTTCGGTGTTATCGGTGTAGTATTATTTGTACAGTTAGTTCCAAAATTTGCAAAAGCAAATATGGAAGAAGAACGTGCGAAGATTGCACAGATTGATGATGGATCAAAGAAAGCATATACAGGAAAATTGATTGATTTAGATGATTTTGGATTTGCAGCATTTTCACTTGCAGCAATTCTTGGTACAATCGTAGGTAAATTTGTTGTTCCGGGAACTACATTCTCTCTTACAACAACAGGTGGATGCCTCATGGTTGCATTGGTGCTTGGTCATTTCGGAAGAATTGGAAGTTTAAGCATCATGCCAAAAGAACAAACACTTAAGATTTTTAGAGAATTAGGTCTTATGTTGTTCTTGATTGGAGCTGGTATCCCAGGAGGAGCAGAATTCGTGGCAATGTTTGATATTATGTATTTTGTATATGGTGTTATCATGACAATCGTTCCAATGATTATTGGTTTCTTTGTTGCAAAATATGTTGTGAAACTTAGCCTTCTTAATAATCTTGGTTCTATCACAGGTGGTATGACAAGTACACCTGCACTTGGAACACTTATTAGTACAGCAGGAACAGAAGATGTGGCAGCAGCTTACGCTGCAACATATCCAATCGCACTTATCGCAGTAGTATTGGTGTCACAATTCTTAATCATCTTTTTTAGCTAATTAGGAGAGAAAAAACATGCGTGAAATTAATGTAAGTCAGATTACTGACGTTGTAGAAAGATTATGTATCGAAGCGAATACACATCTTCCAAGTGATGTAAAATGCGCAATCAAAAGCTGCAGAGCATGCGAAGATTGGGACATCGCAAAAGGTGTATTAGATAAGATTATTACAAACTATGAAATCGCAGATGCTGAAAATGTTCCGATTTGTCAGGATACAGGTATGGCATGCGTATTTTTGGAAATCGGTCAGGATGTTCACTTAGTTGGTGGCAATCTTGCCGAAGCAGTAGATGAAGGTGTTCGTCGTGGTTACACAAACGGTTACCTTCGTAAATCAGTAGTAGCTGACCCGGTTCGTCGTGGCAACACAGGTGATAACACACCGGCAATGCTTTACACAGAGATTGTACCGGGTGAAGAGATTAAAGTTACTGTTGGACCAAAAGGTTTCGGTAGTGAGAACATGAGCCAAATTCGTATGTTCAAGCCATCTGCAGGTCTTCAGGGAATCAAAGACTTCATCCTTGAAGCAGTAGAGACAGCAGGACCAAACCCATGCCCGCCTATGGTTGTCGGTGTAGGTATCGGTGGAACATTTGACAAGGCAGCGCTTCTTGCAAAGAAAGCACTTATGAGACCAATCGATTCAGAGAATCCGGACCCATTCTACGCTGATTTGGAAAAAGAAATGCTTGAAAAGATTAACGAGTTAGGTATTGGACCACAAGGTTTCGGTGGAAAGACAACAGCAATCGGTCTTAACATTGAGACACTTCCAACACACATCGCAGGTATGCCATGTGCAATCAACATCAACTGCCATGTAACTCGTCATAAATCGGAGGTAATTTAGTATGGAAAGACACATTACATTACCATTAACAGAAGAATTAGCAAAATCGTTAAAAGCAGGAGATTCTGTATATGTAACAGGAACCATCTACACATCTCGTGACGCAGGTCCCAAACGTATGTGTGAAGCTCTTGCAAGAGGAGAAGAACTTCCATTCAATCCTCAAGATGCAACAATCTACTATGTAGGACCAACACCTGCAAAACCGGGACAGGTAATCGGTTCAGCAGGCCCTACAACAAGCGGACGTATGGACGCTTATGCACCAACCATGATGAGCGTTGGAGCAAGAGGTATGATTGGTAAGGGGGCTCGTCTTCCGGAAGTTGTTGACGCAATGAAAAAATACTCAGGCGTTTACTTCGGAGCAATCGGTGGAGCAGGCGCACTTCTTGCAAAATGTATCAAGAGTGCGAAGCTTATCGCATTTGAAGATCTCGGAGCAGAGGCACTTCGTGAATTGTATGTAGAGGATATGCCGTTAGTTGTTATCATTGACAGCGAAGGAAATAACCTTTACGAAAGCGGAAGAGAAGCTTATTTGGCACAGAAATAGTATGTGAAATGAAACAGTGGTTGAGATTTCGGTCTTGACCACTGTTTTCTTTCGTGATAACATAACGGATATACGATAACCGAGCGCGCGTATACTTTATAAAAAGGAATTAAGAAAAAGGAAATATAATCATGGAAAAAGATATAGAAAAAAGATATTTAGACAGAGGCAATGAAGTAAATGAAGCGGATATGGTAAAAGAAGAAGCTGCTTACGGAGTTAAGAGGCAAGGTGAGTATACACTGGAGGATTACTATGCAATTCCGGATGAGAGACGCGTGGAGTTAATAGACGGTGTAATCTATGATATGGCTGCACCGACATTTACACATCAACTTTTTAACGGAAAACTTTACCATAGATTAGAATCATTTGTGTCAGGTAAGAAAGGAAAATGCATTCCTGTTGTATCGCCAATTGATGTGCAATTAGATTGCGATAACAAGACTATGGTACAGCCAGATGTTGTAGTTGTTTGCGATAGAGATAAGATTATTAATCGTTGTGTTTATGGTGCGCCGGATTTTGTGGTGGAGGTATTATCACCGTCATCTACAAAGCGTGATACCGCGATCAAACTTCGAAAATACAAGGAAGCGGGAGTGAGGGAATACTGGATGATTGATCCGGATAAAAGGAAGTCATTGTATACGATTGGACGAAGAGTGAGATTCCGAAGGTGTACGGACTTGACAGTAAAGTGCCGGTTGGAATCTTTGACGGGGAATGTGAAATAGATTTTGTAGAAATATATGAAGAAATTAAGTTTCTTTATGACAAGGAATAACATACATGGTACATTATCGAAAGAATGTAACAGAATTTACTTTTTAAAATAGGGTTATAAAATAAACTAGCGGAATTCCGAGAGTTAAAAAGTCTTAACTGTTGTATTTAGATTGAAATTGATTGAATTTACAAATGATAGGAGAAGTATAGTGTGGCAAGAACAATAAATAACAAATATGAGAATTTATTTAGATGGATGTCTAATAAATTGAGATTGCAAGATAAATTTGATAGAATTAATCAAAGTAGTGTGAAATACCCAAGAGGTGCGATTTATACATGTCATTTAGGTGAAAATATTGGGCATGAAAAAAGTAGATTGGAGGCTAGACCCTGTTTGGTGATATCAAACAATCGAATCAATTACAAGGCGACAAATGTTATTGTGATTCCACTGACAAAAGAAATTAAATATAAAGACGATTCTGATGTGGAATTGAAGTACGAATGGCATTATGTTTTGAAGAAGGAGAAGTACTCTGAATTAAATTTTGATTCAGCCGTTCAGTGTGAAGATATCCGTTGTGTGTCAAAAGCAAGATTTGGAAAATATATTTGTATGATTGATGCAGGTGATTTGGAAGAAATTAAAAAAAGAATAAAAAAGGCTTTACAAGTTTAATAATGCTTCATATAATATTAATGACAAGATACGTTTTTATTTTACTCTTCTTCAGATTTTTAAGTTTATCTTAAAAGTCAGATGTTCGAGAGTTTATGATTAATTTGGTTTGGGATGGCATAATCCCCAATGCGAAATTTATTTTGTTACAAGAGGGCATCAATGGATGTCCTTTTTGTTTTATAATTTGTGTCAATGGACAGAACATGTGGGAACAGGACAGGGAAGAATTTTGGAACAAAAAAAGGCTGTCATGAGTGAAATCAAGACAGCCGATAACGCTTATTCAAAATAATTTAAAAATTCTAGCGTCGCCTTGGAAACAGGAACGCGGTTGTTATATACAATCGCAAGTTCTCTGGTTGGGAGTTCCTCCTCCATATCCAGGCAGAACAGTTCATCTGAAGATTGTGGCAAACAATAGTCCGGAACGAATGCGATACCAAGACCGATTTTTGCAAGGTCGAGAAGCAAGTCGTTGCTGGTAAGTTCAATTTCCGGAACTAAATCCAACTCATGTTGTTGGAACAGGCTATGCAGGAATTCACTGGTTGTTGTGTTCTTTTCCAACATGAGAATCGGATAGTTCAACATTTCGCGGAAGGATACTTTTTTATCACGAAGCTCCGAAAAGGAATTATTTGCAACAAAAACATCTTTAAAGTTTTTGATTTTCTTTATAGAATATAGGTTAGAAAGGTGCGAATTAGGATAGTTGATAACAATACAGTCCACTTGACCAGTTTCTAACAATTCCACGCATTTTACAGAGGTTTCGTTGGTTACCTTGATGTGAGCACTTGGGAATTCCTTGTGGAATTTCTCAAGGTAAGGTACCAGAAAGTATCGGCAGATTGTGTCGCTTGCACCGATGCGAATCTGTCCGCCGGTAGAGGTTGCATCAACTAATTGTGACTCCCCACGTCTGATGAGATTCATGGCAGGTTCGATGTGTCGCAGAAGGATTTCGCCTTCCGGTGTGAGCTGCACTTTTTTTGTACTGCGGATAAATAAAGTCTGGTCCAATTTTTTCTCCAATGCTTTAATGGATTGACTTACGGCCGACTGTGAGATATATAATTGTTTTGAGGCCTCAGAAAAACTTAGTGTAGAGGCAACATGATAAAATACTTTGTACAATTCATAATTGATATCCATTATTAGACCTCCTTATAAATTACAGGTTTATTATAAGTAAAACAAAAAGAATATGCAATAGAAAGAGGAAAAATATGAAAATTTTACAACGGACATTCGGAATGATAGCAAGCATAGCAACCATCGTGATTCTGCTAATTACAGCCTTTGAAATCGGAGCATACAGTGACTACGGCTGGTACGAAAAAGAATATGCGAAATATGAAGTCTTGGACGATTTGGAAATGGAGATGGAAGATGTCATGCATGTCACGGAAGAGATGATGGCATATCTTCGCGGAAATCGCGCGGACCTGGTGGTTGACACACTTGTAGACGGTGAGGAAAGAGAATTTTTTAATGATAGGGAAAAAGCACACATGGCAGATGTGCAAAATCTGTTTGTCGGTGGTTTATGGATTCGAAGAATTGCAATGATTCTCTTTGTGTTGGTAATAGTAGCTATGATAAAGACAAAGGCGGATTGGAGGAGACTTTTACCGAAATCATTTCTGATAGGGTTAGGTGTATTTACTGGAATTACGGCAGGTGCGGGAATTCTGTTTATGTCTGACTTTAATAAATATTTTACTTTGTTCCATGAGATTTTCTTTACCAATGACCTGTGGCTTTTGGACCCGCGGACAGATTTATTAATTCGAATGCTTCCGGAAGGATTTTTTATGGATATGGTCATTCGAATCGGGTTGATATTCTTATCATTGCTTCTCGTTGGAGTAGTTATAAGTATTGTTGCATTGTATAGGTTTAAAGATAAGAATAACTAATAAAACATTTAAGATATATTAATTGTACTAATGATATAAAGTATGATATGATATAGAAAATACATGACGAAAATCGTAGGAGGGTACTATGAGTAGTGTAAAACGCGTATATGTGGAGAAGAAACCAGAATACGCTGTTCAGGCGAAAGCTTTGAAGAGTGAAATGAAGAGCTATTTAGGAATTCAGAATGTAGAAAATGTTCGTGTGTTAATTCGTTACGACATTGAGAACATTTCTGATGCGACATTTGAGACCGCATGTGACGGTATCTTTTCAGAACCACCGGTAGATACGTTATATAAAGAATCATTTGATATGAAAGAAGGAAGCAGAGTATTTTCAGTAGAATACCTTCCTGGACAATTTGACCAGAGAGCAGACTCTGCTGTTCAGTGTGTGCAGTTTATCAAAGAGGACGAGCTTCCAGTTATTAAATCTGCAACGACATATGTACTTGAAGGAGAACTCACAGATGAAGAGTTCGAAGCAGTAAAAGCACACTGCATCAACCCTGTGGATTCCAGAGAAACAGGTATGGAAAAACCGGAGACTTTGATTACGGTATTCGATGAGCCTGCAGATGTCATCATCTTTGATGGATTCAAGGATATGAGCGAAGCAGAATTAAAAGAGTTGTACAACTCTCTTGGAATGGCTATGACATTCAAGGATTTCTTACATATTCAGAACTATTTCAAGAACGAAGAAGACAGAGATCCTTCTATGACAGAGATTCGCGTACTTGATACATATTGGTCAGACCATTGCCGTCATACTACATTTGCAACAGAGCTTACAGATATTACATTTGGCGAAGGCGATTACAAAGAGCCAATCGTAAATGCATATAAGAGATATTTAAATGACCACAGTGAAATCTTCAAAGGCAGAGAGGATAAGTTCGTATGTCTTATGGACCTTGCGCTTATGGCGATGAGAAGATTGAAACTGGAAGGCAAATTAGAAGATCAGGAAAAATCAGACGAAATTAACGCTTGTAGTATCGTTGTGCCAGTCGTTGTTGATGGTGTGGAAGAAGAGTGGCTTGTTAACTTCAAGAACGAGACACACAACCATCCGACAGAAATTGAACCATTCGGTGGTGCGGCTACTTGTCTTGGTGGATGTATCCGTGACCCATTGTCAGGACGTACCTATGTATATCAGGCAATGCGTGTAACAGGTGCAGCAGACCCTACTGTATCTGTAAAAGACACATTGAAAGGAAAACTTCCTCAGAAGAAATTAGTTCGTGAGGCAGCTCACGGTTATAGTTCATATGGTAACCAGATTGGACTTGCAACAGGTGCAGTTAAAGAGATTTATCATCCAAACTATGTTGCAAAACGTATGGAAATCGGTGCAGTATTAGGTGCGGCTCCTAGAAGAGCAGTTATTCGTGAGACATCTGATCCGGGCGATATCATTATCTTACTCGGTGGACGTACAGGACGTGACGGTTGCGGTGGTGCTACAGGTTCTTCTAAGGTTCACACAGAGGAGTCAATTGAGACATGTGGTGCAGAGGTTCAAAAGGGTAACCCACCTACAGAACGTAAGATTCAACGTCTCTTCAGAAGAGAAGAAGTTAGTAAGTTAATTAAGAAATGTAATGACTTTGGTGCCGGTGGAGTTTCCGTTGCTATTGGTGAGTTGGCAGACGGACTTCAGATTAACTTAGATAAAGTACCTAAGAAATATGCAGGTCTTGACGGAACAGAGATTGCTATCTCTGAATCACAAGAGCGTATGGCTGTTGTAATTGATCCGAAAGACGTAGCAGAGTTCATGGCTTACGCAAAAGAAGAGAACTTAGAGGCTGTTGAGGTTGCTGTTGTTACAGAAGACCCAAGACTCGTTCTTTCATGGAGAGGAAAAGAGATTGTTAATATCTCTCGTGCATTCCTTGATACAAACGGTGCTCATCAGGAAACAGCAGTTGCAGTTGATATTCCGAACAGAGCAGACAGCATTTTAGTAAAAGAAGAAGTTGCAGATGTAAAAGCAAAATGGCTTGAAACACTTTCTGACCTTAACGTATGTTCGCAGAAAGGTCTTGTAGAAATGTTTGACGGATCTATCGGTGCAGGCTCTGTATTCATGCCACATGGTGGAAAATATCAGATGACAGAAACACAGGCTATGGTTGCAAAACTTCCTGTACTTACAGGTAAATGTGATACTGTAACCATGATGAGTTATGGTTATGACCCATATTTGTCAAGCTGGAGCCCATACCATGGAGCAGTTTATGCAGTATTAGAATCCGTAGCAAAAATCGTTGCAAACGGTGGTGACTACAGCAAGATTCGTCTGACCTTCCAAGAATACTTCAGACGTATGACAGAAGACCCATCAAGATGGAGCCAGCCATTCGCAGCACTCCTCGGTGCATACGATGTACAGCTTGGTCTCGGACTTCCATCAATCGGTGGTAAAGACAGTATGTCAGGAACATTCCAGGATATCGACGTACCACCTACATTGGTATCATTTGCAGTGGATGTTGCAGTTCAAAAAGATATCATCACACCAGAACTTAAAGCAGCAGGCAATAAGTTAGTATGGATGAAGATTGAAAAAGATAACTACGATTTACCGGTATATGCACAGGTAATGGATCAGTACGGCAAGTTCCGTGATGATATCCAAAACGGTGCAATTGTATCTGCTTACACATTAGACAGACATGGTATTGCAGCTGCAGTAAGTAAGATGGCATTCGGTAACGGCATGGGCGTGAAGATTTGTTCTTGTGTAGATAAGAAAGACTTGTTTGCACCGGCATTCGGCGATATCATCGCAGAAGTTCCTGCTGATAAAGTGGATGCTCTTACAATCGATGCAGTTGTTATCGGTGAAGTGACAGCAGATAAGTCAATCACATACGGTGACATGACAATTTCACTTGAAATGGCCGTTGACACATGGAAAGCACCACTTGAAAAAGTATTCGCATCTGTTGCAGGTGTGGATGCAGCAACACCAGTTGAAGAAAAATTATACAACGCAGATAGCATTTATGTATGTAAGAATAAAGTGGCTAAACCAACAGTATTCATTCCGGTATTCCCAGGAACAAACTGTGAGTACGACAGCCGCAAAGCATTTGAACGTGCAGGTGCTAACGTTATCACAAAAGTGTTTAAGAACTTAAGCGCTGACGATATTCGTGAGTCTGTTGCTGAATTTGAAAAGGCAATTAACGAGGCACAGATTATCATGTTCCCAGGTGGATTCAGTGCAGGTGATGAACCGGATGGTTCTGCTAAGTTCTTTGCAACTGCATTCCAGAATGCAAAGATTAAGGAAGCAGTTGAGAAACTTCTCAATGAACGCGACGGTCTTGCACTTGGTATCTGTAATGGTTTCCAAGCACTTATTAAACTTGGCTTGGTTCCATACGGTAAAATCTGCGGACAGACCGAAGGTTCACCAACACTTACTTACAACACCATCGGTCGTCATATTTCCAAGATGGTTTACACAAAGGTTGTAACAAACAAATCACCATGGTTACAAGGTGCGCAGCTTGGCGGAGTGTATACGAACCCAGCTTCACATGGTGAAGGACGTTTCGTAGCACCGGAAGTAGTTCTTGATGAACTCTTTGCGAACGGACAGGTTGCAACACAGTACTGTAATCTTGATGGTGTTATTACAATGGATGAAGAATGGAATCCAAATGGTTCCTACAGAGCAATTGAAGGTATCACAAGCCCGGACGGACGTGTACTTGGTAAGATGGCTCACTCAGAACGTCGTGGAGAGTCTGTTGCAATCAACATTTACGGAGAACAAGATTTGAAGATCTTCGAATCAGGTGTGAAATATTTTAAATAAATAAAATATTGTTGTATATAATAAAAGAGCAATTATTAAATAGCACTTGCAGATTAGAGAAAAGTATGTTATTATAATTGTCAGTGATTAGGTTGCAGAAACTTGCGATGCCTGCGACCGGGAGGAGGACCTGAGGGCCCTCCTTTTTTAGACAAAAATTACAAAGGAGGAATATATGGCATTCAAACCGATCAAGCCTTTTCTTACATATGAAAAGCAGCTAGACAATTTAATAGACAAAAAGAACTTAATTATCAATGATAAGGAATTTGCAAGGGCTAAATTGCAGGATGTTTGTTATTATTCCTTAATTGATGGGTATAAAAATCTGTTCTATAATCCGATGACCAGGCAGTATGAAACGGGAACTACCTTTGAGGATATTGTAGGTCTTTATGAATTTGACAAAAGACTTCGCACACTTATTTTTCAAAAAATCTGTAGCGTTGAACAAAAAATTCGTTCATTAATTTCATATCATTTTTGTGAAACATATTCAGAAAATCAAAATGACTATTTAAATCCTAATAATTACAACAACATAAAAGCAAATCAATATGGCATACAAAAATTAATTAATATTTTGTCAAATGAAGCCAATATTAGTACAGAACATGCATATGTAGTTTACCAAAGAAACACATATGGCAATGTCCCGCTGTGGGTTATATTAAACACACTTACCCTCGGACAAACTTCAAAAATGTATTCGTTTTTTACAACAAGTATACAATCAAAAATTAGTACTAATTTTAAAAAAGTGAGTGAAAAAGAGTTGGCTCAGTATTTGAAGGTATTAACGCAGTTTCGGAATATATGTGCTCATAACGAGCGATTGTTTTTATTTAAATCAAGATATGAAATACCAGATACAGATTTACATAAAAAAATGAGAATTTCTAAAAAAGGGGATCATTATGTTTGTGGAAAGTCTGACAATTTTGCAGTTTTAATAGCGCTACGATATTTATTAAGTCGAGATGAATTTATAGAATTCAAAAAGGAATTTTCTAAATTAATTTGTAAATTCAGAAAAAATTCCACAGAAGAAAAAAAAGAAAAACTTCTGAGAGCAATGGGAATGCCAGTAAATTGGAAGTCAATTACTAGGTATAAGATATAAGATATCGCATTCCTGATGAGACTATGATATTATATATGGGTAATAAAGTTTCGGAGGTAAAATCGATGAAAGATAGATATGTATATGCAGCAGTTTTAACGTATGAAGAAAATGGGATAACAATCGAATTTCCTGATTTACCGGGATGTTATCCGTGCGCGGAGAAGGATGATATAGAGGGAGCATTGCAAAATGCAAAAGAAGCATTGGGACTTCATATTTGGGGTATGGAACAGGACGGTGAAGAACTTCCATGTCCAACAAGTATTACAGAACTTTCTTTGGAAAAAGACCAGATTCCTGCTTTAATAGATGTATTCATGCCACCAGTGAGAGAGAGAATTGCAAGACTGCTTGAAGAAAATGCAAGATTGAAAGCACAACAAGCAGATGTAGAAAAATAATATTGAGTTAATGAGAGGCGTAGCAATTTGCTACGTCTCTTTTTGCATATTTCCACAACTTGTACATATATTGTCTAAAGGGGTGAGGCAAGTGAAGTACAAGCAGATTATGAATATCCTTTCAAAAGATGTAAAAAGCGCTCTTGAGCATGAAAACTTACGGTTTGATTACCTACAGGAAATGAGATTGCGTGTAGGTTACCCGGTTATTTTGCTCTATGCAGGGGAGGAGAAGATATTGTCTCTGAAGGTAACTGAACGTAGCATTCGGGAAACGCTGGATTATGTCAGCAATTATTCTTTGTATGCTTATGAAAATGAACTCAAACAGGGTTTTATCACAATAGAAGGTGGTCATCGTGTAGGAATGGCAGGACAGGTCTTAATTGAAAATGGACGAGTTAAGAATCTGAAGTATATTTCTTCGTTAAATATCCGTGTGTCGCATGAGATAGTTGGCTGTGCAGACAAGTTGTTTCCATACATAACGCACAATAAGCAGATGTATCACACACTGATTATTTCGCCGCCGCGCTGTGGAAAGACCACGTTACTTCGTGATATGATTCGGCAAATCTCGGACGGAAATCATTGGGTGAAGGGTTGTACCGTAGGTGTTGCAGATGAACGCTCAGAGCTTGCAGGGTGCTATCAGGGAATCGCACAAAATCACATGGGAATGAGAACAGATGTATTAGATGGATGTCCAAAAGCAGAAGGGATGCTAATGCTCATTCGCTCCATGTCGCCACAGGTAATCGCAGTGGATGAGATTGGTGCACCGGAGGAGATACAGGCAGTCAAATATGCCATGCACTGTGGATGCAAGATGATTGCAACGGTACATGGAGAATCGTTAGAAGAAATCCAAAGGAAACCACTTTTGGAACAGATGATTCGAGAGCAGTGTTTTGAACGTTATGTGCTGTTACGTAATAGGGAACATGTAGGGGAAATCGCAAGCATCTATGACAAGAATGGCGATATGATATTCACAGGAGGCAGGAGCGGTTGATATGTTAAAGTTCATAGGAAGTGTTTTCATTATTACTGCAACAACCGGTATTGGCTTTTCAAAAAGCAAGGAATTACAGAATCATTTAAATACATTGGAAGAACTGAAAAAAATATTTTGTCTGCTACGAAGCGAATTGCAATACACACATGCACCTTTTGCAGAAGTGTTTTCTAAAATCAGCACAAAGACAAGCATTCCTTATTGTGAATGGTTATTACGTTTGAGTCAAAGATTGCAGAACAAAACACGAGGTTCCTTTTGGGAAATCTGGTGCTTGTCTATTACAGAGGACATGACGGAAATGAACTTAAAAGAGGACGAGTTGGAGGAGTTAAAGAACGTAGGAAAGAACATGGAGTACATAGAAAGTCTGGAACTTTACATCGAACAGTTGGAATATCGGATAAAAAATACAAGAGAAGTCTATCGGTCAAAGCGAAAATTATGTCAGAGCATGGGAATTATGGGAGGAATCTTCCTTGTGATTCTATTGCTGTAACAGGAGGAAAACATGGGTGTCAGTCTGATTTTTAAAATTGCTGCAGTAGGAATATTGGTATCTGTCTTGAGTCAGGTATTAAAACATAGTGGGAGAGAGGAACAGGCGTTTCTAACAAGTTTTGCAGGACTTCTATTGGTTCTGTTTTGGGTACTTCCGTATGTCGTAGAACTTTTTGAACAGATTCAAAGGCTATTTGAATTCTAGAGGTTGAAAGATGAATATCATACAAGTTGGAATTTTAGGAGTTGCGGGAATTTTGTTGGCAGCACAACTAAAACAAGAGAAATCAGAAGTGGCAGTGTATCTCAGTATCGGTATCAGCCTTCTGATTTTCTTTGGAATATTGGATAGCCTTGAAGTGTTAGTTGCAACCGTAAAGGATATCAGCAATTTTATTCAGATAGACAGTTCCTATATTATGACGCTGATTAAGATGTTGGGGATTACATACATTGCAGAGTTTTCTGCAGGGCTTTGTAAAGATGCAGGCTATTCAGCAATTGCAACGCAGATTGAGATGTTTGGGAAATTGACAATACTGGTACTTAGTCTGCCGATTTTACTTGCGCTTCTTCGTACGATACAGGAGTTTTTGCAATGAAGAGATGGAAAGTGCTGATTGTAATTATTTTTCTAATGTTTCCTACAACTGTAGATGCTTCGCAGATTCCGGAATCGTCACAGATTAATGGGCAAACACAGATGAAAGAGGATGCTCCAAAGGTAAGTGAAGAAGATGAAGAAATAGAAGAGACAGTTTCACAGGAAGACGTGCAGGAATCACTCTTGAAAAAATTTGATTTTTCGGAAATAGACGATATGCTTGCCGAAATATTTCCGAATGAAAAACTAAACGTCCGACAAGTGCTTGCGGGGCTAATAACCGGAGATTTGGAGTTCTCATTTGAATTAATCAAGCAGTTGATTGTGGACCAATTTACTTATGAACTTAGGAATAGCCGCTCCGGTATGATACACATCCTGTTGCTTGTGATTGTAGCAGCCATATTTACGAACTTCTCCAGTGTATTCAAGTCCACGCAGGTGGCAGAGATTAGTTTCTCGATGCTCTATATGTTCCTCATCACGATATGCTTAAGTAACTTTCGCATTTTAGTAGATGCGGCGGCTCTGAATCTGGAACGCCTCTTAGAGTTCATGAAATTGCTGGGACCAGTCTACTTTTTTGCGGTCGCCCTTGCAACGGGAAGTAGTACCTCAGTCATGTTTTACCAGCTCACGTTACTCCTCATTTTCTTTGTGGAAATGTTGATTCTGAATTTTTTAATACCGATTGCACAGATTTATGTGATGATACGAATTTTAAGTGAGCTGTCACCGGAAATTCATTTGACCAAATTTGCGGAGTTAATTGAGACAGTGGTTTCATGGACTCTGAAAACTTTGCTTGCAGGAGTTGTAGGGTTGAATGTCATTCAAGGGTTGTTATCGCCTGCGATAGATGCAGTGAAGAGAAGCCTTATTACCAAGGGAACGGGTTCTATTCCGATTATCGGTGATGCAATTAGCGGTGCAGCTGAAGTTGTACTTGGAACAGCGGTTTTGATTCGAAACGGAATTGGCGTGGTTGGAATGATTATCTGCCTTGTGATATGTTTGGCACCACTAATCCAGATGGCAGTGACCGCGCTTTTGTATCAGGTGATTGCTGCACTCATTCAGCCGATTTCGGATAAGCGCATGGTGGACTGCGTGAGCAGTATTGCGGATGGGTCGAAGATACTCTTGCGAATCGTTTTTACAACTGCGATGTTATTTTTGCTAACGATTGCGGTGGTAGCTGCAACAACGGGAGGCTAGGATATGGTTGCATTTATTTATGAGTGGATGGAAAATATCGCGTTTTATCTTGTGGTATTGGTTGCCTTGATGCAGATGATACCCAAAAGTAGTTATCAGAAATATATTCGCTTTTTTGCAGGAATGATTCTGATATTGATGCTTGCGGGACCAATACTTCGCATATTTGGTATGACTGAATTGCAAAGTACGGCATATCAAAGTGCATTACAGGAAATAGAGGATGCGACTGGATATATGGAGAGTATCATCAGAGAGGAGGGCGGCGTTGGAGATTAATATTCTAAAGTCTTTACCAAAGAAAAACACATGGATGATTCTGCTTTTAGTTGGTGTACTGCTCGTTGTAATTGCAATTCCGACAAAGACGGAATCAAAAAAAAGTACACTAGATATTTATAAAGAGAACAGCCAAAATGAGACAGATATGGAGAAACGTTTAGAAAACCTATTAAGGCAAATGCATGGGGTGGGAGAGGTACATACCATGATTACTTACCGAGATGACGAACAAGTCGAAGGAATCGTCATTATAGCAGATGGCGGTGGAGATGCTGTGACTGTGCGAAATATAACAGAGGTTGTGCGAGCATTATTTGATGTGGACTCGCATAAAATTAAGGTGATAGAGAAAAATCAAAATCAATAGGAGGACGTGTTTTGAAACGTATATTTAAGAAAAATCAGATTATGATATCGGCACTTGCAGTTATGATTGCTGTTGCAGGGTATCTCAACTATTCCGGAAAACTGTTTGGTGATAACACCAAAAAAGTTGACAATGAACTTGCAAATCAGGAGCTTCTTGACATCAGCTTGGAAGAGACTGCCGAGATTGACAGTCTGGACAGTGAAGTGAATGAAACGCCGGGCGAAGCAGTGCTTACAAGCGGTAGCAAGGTTGTAGCAGAAGCAAAGGTTGCGCGTGAGCAGGTTCGTGCAGAAAACAAGGAAGTACTACAAGGAATTATTGATAATAAAAATCTTTCGGAAGAGCAAAAGAGTGAAGCGGTAGCTGAGATGATTGAGATGACAAAGATTGCAGAATTGGAAACGTCTGTTGAAACTATGCTACTTTCCAAAGGGTTTTCGGAATCAGTTGTTACGATTACAGAAACAGGTGTGGATGTGGTTGTCAATGGAGCAGAACTAACAGACGCGCATCGTGCACAGATTGAGGATATTGTGACAAGAAAGACAGGTGTTGAAGCAAAAAATATTGTGATTACGCCGATGCATTAAAATCTGTTTGCAGAGAGATACTAGATGTGATAAACTAAATAAATGTGCAAAGAACTGTAAAATTTAGGAGATTATTATGTCGCAGATTACAAATGAGATAAAGAAAAGAAGAACTTTTGCAATTATTTCCCATCCCGATGCAGGTAAGACAACGCTGACAGAGAAATTCCTTCTCTATGGTGGTGCGATTAACCAAGCAGGATCAGTAAAAGGAAAAGCAACAGCAAAGCATGCAGTTTCTGACTGGATGGAGATTGAGAAGGAGAGGGGTATCTCTGTCACTTCTTCCGTGCTTCAGTTTAACTATGATGGGTATTGCATTAATATATTGGACACACCGGGACATCAGGATTTCTCAGAGGATACATATCGTACACTGATGGCTGCCGATTCGGCAGTCATGGTAATCGATGCATCCAAGGGTGTTGAGGCGCAGACGAGAAAACTTTTTAAAGTATGTGTGATGCGCCACATTCCGATATTTACATTTATCAATAAGATGGACCGCGAAGCACGCGATACATTCGAACTTTTGGATGACATCGAAAAAGAACTTGGCATTGCAACCTGTCCAATCAACTGGCCAATCGGATGCGGAAAAGAATTCCGCGGTGTATTTGACCGTGAACATCAGGAGATTGAACTGTTCTCAGATACACAAAAAGGTACCAAGATGGGCGATGTGAGAAAAATCGCATTAGATGACCCGGAAGTAGATTCGTTAATCACAGAAGACCAAAAGGCTCAGCTTATGGATGAGATTGAACTGTTGGATGGAGCAAGTGCAGAGTTTGATTTGGAGATGGTAAGCAAAGGAGAACTATCACCGGTATTCTTCGGCTCGGCACTTACGAACTTTGGTGTAGAGACATTTTTACAGCATTTCCTTAACATGACAAGCTCACCACTGCCGAGAATGTCAGATCAGGGAAGCATTGACCCGATGGAAGAGAAAGATTTCTCGGCCTTTGTATTCAAGATTCAGGCAAATATGAACAAAGCTCATCGTGATAGAATTGCATTTATGCGTATCTGCTCCGGAGAATTTGAAGCGGGCATGGATGTGTTCCATATACAAGGAGGCAAGAAGGTTCGCCTGTCTCAGCCACAGCAGATGATGGCGAGTGAGCGAAAGATGATTGAAAAGGCTTATGCCGGCGACGTTATCGGTATCTTTGACCCGGGCATTTTCTCAATCGGAGATACATTAACAACTTCTGCGAATAAATTTGCCTACGAGGGCATTCCAACCTTTGCACCGGAGCATTTTGCGAGAGTGCGTCAAGTCGATACGATGAAGCGTAAACAATTTATCAAAGGTATTAATCAGATTGCACAGGAAGGTGCGATTCAGATTTTCCAGGAATACAATACCGGTATGGAGGAAATCATAGTAGGTGTGGTAGGTGTGCTTCAGTTTGACGTACTCAAATATCGTCTGGAGAATGAGTACAACGTTGAGATTAAACTTGAGAACCTGCCTTATGAGCATATTCGCTGGATTGAAAACGAAGAGATTAATCTGGATAAATTAGTTGGAACTTCCGACATGAAGAAGATTAAGGACTTAAAGGACAGACCGCTGTTATTATTTGTCAACAGTTGGAGTGTACGAATGACTTTGGAACGAAACGAAGGATTGATTCTGTCCGAGTTTGGTCGCTCATAAACATATTGAAAGTTTTTATTTGCAAACGCTCATAAATTTGTTATAATCAAAGAAGTAGCAAACCAAACTAGGAGGTTTTAGTGATGGGAAAAGAAATGAATAATGAATATAGAATTCAGTTAGAAAATAACCAAGGTGAGATTATCGTTGCAGACGAAGTGATCGCAGTAATTACAGGGCTCGCAGCAATGGAAGTTGAAGGAGTTGCCTCTATGGCGGGAAATGCGACGAGAGAACTTATCAGCAAGATAGGTATCAAGTCACTTTCTAAAGGCGTGAAAGTGGATGTGCTTGGGGATGTTGTGACAGTAGAAGCCACACTGAATCTCAAGTACGGATACAATGTAAAAGATGTTTCTGTAAAGGTACAGGAAAAAGTGAAGGTTGCGATTGAGAACATGACAGGACTTAAGGTTGCTGATGTGAATGTTCGTGTTGCAGGAATTGAAGTTGCTTCATAATGAAACAGAGTTTAAAGGGAATTTCGCAGGTTGCGAAGTTCCCTTTTTGTGGTGGGGGTAATAAATGTTGTATATTTATGCATTCAAAGTTGCCAACACCTCGTTAAATGTAGTATAATAAACAATAATGCGAAAACTTAAGGAGAAACGAAAATGAGTAGAACAGAACTTAGAGAGCATATTTTTAGAATGTTATTCCGTGTGGAATTTAACAATGCTGAGGAAATGAAAGAGCAAGAGCAATTCTACTTTGATGAACTGGAGGAAGCGACAGGCAAAGACCAGGAATAT
>JAZQSP010000112.1:0-1952 GCA_045630205.1 Faecalimonas sp.
ATTGCTCCGCAGTATTCTAACTCGGGTCCTTATCCTGCCGGATCTGTGGTTATCTACGAACACGGCCTCTACACAAACGAAAACGCTATCCCGGTAGCGGAGGAGTGGGATCCGGAACACTGGACTCCTACTTCGATCATGAAAATTATAGGAGGGATGTAAATGTACAAATATCCCTATGGGGACTCCCAGCAGCTCAATTTGGACTGGATCCTTGCCAAGCTCAAGGAGCTGGAGGCTGCCGGACTTGGTTTGGATCTGGAGGAGATTGCTAATGTATTCATAGCTCTCACATACAGCTCCGGAACACAGTATCGGAGATATGATTACTGCTATTATCAGGGCAAGCTGTACCGGGCACTGAATGATAATATCGGAGCCTTTAATGCATCCGACTGGATGGAGGTAAGGCTGGGAGACGATATCCCGGTACTTACCAGGCTGATCAATGCCATCGATGCAGCAGCAGTGGTTGATGTGAAATTCGACACTTCCGGAACCAATGGCAAGCTGCAGCAGAAGTATAACAACAATTATCATGATGTGGTAGAGGTGGATTATACTCCGGTGCAGAATAGCAAGAGGCCTCTAAGCTCTGATGCCGGATATAACTTAAATGATGCCATAAGTGTTATAAATGATTGTCTTGAGGGTAAAAAGATCGCTTTACTTGGTGACAGCAATGCTAATTTATGGGGTCAAACTAATCCCTTTGCAGATGTTCCCATAGATAGCTTTTATAACTATGCAGTAGGTGGTGCTTGCTGGTCAACACAAACCACAAATAACATGCTTGCACAGTATAACACGATGGTGGCTGCAGGAATTACTCCAGACTATGTTATTTTGTGGGCTGGTGGTAATGACATTTCATTCTATCATCCGGATTACGGCCTCCCGGAACTTGACACTTTTTCAGACGCAGCAGGAAATACCACATTCGAATGTATGCGACACATTCTGTACTTGCTGCGTAATAATTATCCGTCTGCTAAACTGTTGGGTATAACCAGAAATAATAAGCCAAACTCGAATCAGACAAGCCAACGGCAAAATTATGCCTATGGCATGATGGAGTTTATCTATGAAGCTTGGAACATCCCAATTATTTCTCTGGATTCCATACTTAATATCACAGCCAATGTTCCGGCAAGTAATGATCCAAATTTCCAAAATGATGGTATCCACTACAATGCTGCTGGCTTTGCCAAAATAACTTCCATAATTGTAGCAACAATGCGTGGTGCAATTAACACACATAAGGCAAGAGAAATTACCAATGTTTATGCACCATCCAACATAGATACAGCAGAAGATGCACTCTCTTGGTGCTGTGATAATTTGCTTAAAGGAAATTCCAGTTATTTAAATACAAAAATTCCACAAAGCGGTTATCAGATTTGGTATACGGATTCAAATAATAACTGGCAAACAACGCAAGGATTTCTTTTTGCAGCTGCCGTAGGAATGGGGCATCGAAATGGTAACTGGTGGTTAAGGGATATTGTGGCAAGAGGTGGCAGTAATAACCACTCTCTCCTGATAGGGGTAGACTCAACCACAGCATTAGACAGCCTGAGAAATCTCCCGGATGGCATTTTTGCCTTTCGATTGAATCAAATAACAGGATCCACAAACGGAATTCCTGCTGCTATTGCTTCCGACCTGACTGCGTGTGGTGGACGTTTTATCGGAATGCATCAATCCAATTACAGATGGCAAGGAATGCTTGTTGTGTGTTTCTCCTCGTCAACTCCTATGCATAGAATGTACTCTGTATATCTTGATACTACTGCATTAGGTGAAACCAGATTCATGCCTATCGACGATCCTAACACAACTTATACCGGAGCATTTACAGACTGATACATAATTATGCATACATAATTGAATAATATACAACCGGTAACTTGTAACCAATTTGTGGGAAGTCGGAGGCCAAGCGGTCTTAG
>JAZQSP010000113.1:0-1427 GCA_045630205.1 Faecalimonas sp.
CACTATCGGTCTTCTGGGAGTATTTAGCCTTGCGGGATGGTCCCCGCGGATTCAGACAGGATTTCACGTGTCCCGCCCTACTCAGGTGCCTCCCTCGATATCACAAACTTACCTGTACGGGACTGTCACCCGCTATGGTCGAACTTTCCAGAACGTTCCAGTTCGTTAATGATATTCTTATGAGAGGTCCTACAACCCCGGCACTGCCGTAACAGCACGGGTTTGGGCTCTTCCCCGTCCGACCGCCACTACTAAGGGAATCGATAATTTCTTTCACTTCCTGGGGGTACTGAGATGTTTCAGTTCCCCCCGTTTGCCCTGCAATGCAGTGACTGGCCTTCAGCCAGCCGGGTTGCCCCATTCGGAAATCACCGGATCAAGACCTGTTTGCAGTTCCCCGGTGCTTATCGCAGCTTACCACGTCCTTCGTCGCCTCCAGAAGCCAAGGCATCCACCGTCCGCTCTTGTAACCTTCTCTCTGTTTTCTTTTCGATTTGAATCACAAGAACTTTTTGTTTTTACACTTGTTCTCATTTACTCGTTGCCTTGAAATTGCAGTCCACAACAAATACGATAGACTCTCTATCTTAAATTACTTCGTTACAGACTAATAAATTTCATCTTCTAACTTTACCTCGTTATCTTTTCTCAAACTTGTCAATGAACTTACCGTTATTTCTCAAACGGGTTGCAAAGGTACGACTTTTTTCTTAACCTGCAAATTTTTCTGCAACTTTTTTTCATCTTTTTTCGACGATTTTTTAGGCAATACCGCTTAACACACTGATTCTCGGGACTTTAACCCCGGAAAAAATTTTTCACTATTTTTCGTCTATTTTCAGACCTTTTTCATATTTGCCTTATAAAGGCCTAGCCAGACACCCTTCAAATCCCTACAAGATCCTGCGAAAATCCAACGCAAAAGCTCCAAACCATATATATATTATTGGAGAAGTATTGTTATTTTTGCACAAGAACGGGAACATTCCCGACCATGAAACAACACTTATTATATATATGGAAGAAAAAATCACCCAGCTGCCGGAGAACGCCCACAGGGAATTGAAACCCGGCGAGGAGTATCAGCCGTTGCTGTCTCCGAAGAAAAACTATCCGGAAGTCACACCTTGGTCAGTAATCCTCGGTATAGTAATGACTGTAATTTTCTCCGCAGCCGCAGCATATCTCGGCCTTAAGGTAGGCCAGGTATTCGAAGCTGCGATTCCTATTGCCATTATCGCAGTAGGTCTTTCAAGCGGACTCAAGAGAAAGAACGCCCTCGGAGAAAATGTAATGATCCAGTCCATCGGATCATGTTCAGGAGCAATCGTGGCAGGAGCGATCTTCACCCTGCCTGCACTTTTCATTCTCCAGGATAAATATCCCGAGCTCACAGTAAACTTCACAAAGGTATTCTTCTCATCACT
>JAZQSP010000114.1:0-3150 GCA_045630205.1 Faecalimonas sp.
AATTTTACAAACTCTGCGCAAAATTACGCATTGCGGGCACTCTCGGAGTCGAACCGAGAACCTTACACGCTATAGTGCAAAGTGTGGCAACCATACGCCACGCACCCAAAAATATGCCGTGCATTTCACCCTGCACGGCACATTTTTCGTAACTTTGTCGCACCTATAAGTGTACCCTATAATTGGCTATCCATCAGAGCATAGTGGTGGCATAAGTGCATCAGCACCGGTCTGCTCTGCGTGTCATCGCACAATCTCTGCTTACTCCAATTTCGGCAGAGTGTTTCTTTGGCACACCCCGTATCTTTTGCAATACGGCAGCACACATTCGAGCGGTTGGCGGTTGGTGATTATGGGCATAACATTGGCAATACCCTTTTCTCAGGCTCCGTGCAGGGTGTTTTTCCTGCATAGTAACTTTTATCTCCGAGCGCACAAGGGCGCATTTATGGCATTATTCTGTTACCTCTCTTTTCTACACGGCTCTCGCACTCCCAAATTTGCGTGCTTTGCGTGTACGGACTATTTGCACAAATAGACCGCTCCAACTTGCTACATTGGTCTGTAGTTCCGCTCGGTGTGGTTATTTAACACCCTATTTAAGCGTTCCGAAACGCACGGACAATTTTTGATTTTCCCAGCCTCAAAAATAGGTTTCCCACAAAAAGGGCTGTTGTTTTCTCGCTTGTGCGGTTTGGTTTGTCTGTTTTGTAAATTTGTTTTTTAAGTGTTTATTTTTTCATTTATTTTTTCGTTTACTCTTTGCCGTTGTTGTTGGCGTTTGAGTACAGCACTATAGTAACACCGAATTTTCAAACTCCAAAACTTTTGCGAAAAAAATTTTTGTGATGGATAGCGATTTTAATTTTTGCTTGAGTATGGAACGCCCACGCGCGAGGGCTTGTCTTAAACCTTTGAAAATCAATCATTTGTAAAAAGTTGAAAAATTTTTCATTTTTGCAAAAATCAATTTTTGCCCGTTTCAACATATATAAACAACTGAAACTCATTGCTTTGCACTGATTATCAAGTAGTTACAAAGTCAATTCTTTTATATATAGGTGAAAATGAACGAAAAAATAATTTTTTGTTTCAATTTGTTACTTTGATAGGCTTTTTTGTTCACTTTTCTATAAAGTAAACATTCTAAAACATTGATATTCAACGGTGTAAAAATTATAAAAAGAATTGGGAGGGTGTACACCCCGGTGCGGATTCGGTATCTGCCCTCGGGCCATTTTTCCAAGTCCCATTTTTGAGAAAGCTTAGATAAAATGAACGAAAAAATAAAAGAGCTGTTTTTACTCTCAAATGTATATAGTAAAAATCATTGCAAAAGGTTTATAATCAATACGATGATAGTTTTGTAAATATATAGACTTTTCGGGCTCCGATTTTTTTGTTCACTTTATCACGATTTATAAAAATCAGAGTGATTTACCCGTTTTTGGAGTAATATAACCCCTGTTTTGAGGCTAATATTTGTTATCTTTGCGAGGGATTTATTTGTTCATTTTTTGCAAGAAGTCGAAAGCAATAACTAAAATATAAATTGGATATGATCAAGGCTGGAGGAGTAATATACAATCAGGGAACCGGTGAGGTAGCTCTGGTGAGGATGTTGGATGGACAGGTTTGCTTTGTCTCAGCGAAGATGTCTCGTAATGGAGATGTGTCGGTAGAAGATTTGGGAATGCCTCTCTCTGATTGTCGCCCTGCTACTGCAGAAGAGAAGTTTGCAATGCAGCGGGCAATGAATAGCAGACATCTTGTATGGGACTCATATCGCCGACATATCCAAGAGTCAAGATTCACCCCCAAGAATGGAGATTATGTTCGTGTCAGTACCTTAGGCGAAAATATTATTTCAGGCGTATTTAAGTGCATAGATGACAATGGCAATATTGTTATGTATTGTCAACTTCGTAAGGATGGTACACTTGGTTATTCGCAGTATGAGGTTTTAGGACCAAAGGAGAACTATCAATTTCAGACGATAGGTTCTCATGCACGATTGACTCTGATAGATGCTTTGGCTAAGCAGGGCCTTGTGTGGAACAATCGTCGCAAGTGCCTTGAATATATTGAGGATGGTGTACCTGCAAATAAGGGCCATAGAAACTATTTCTACATTAACGAATGTATGGAAATCCACGAGGTGCAGGATGCGGGCAAAGAGCGAGACCGCAAGCGTATCATTGCCGGGAACTACTTCACCACACGCGAGAAGGCGGAGGCTGTTCGTCAGTGCTTCCTCCCCGTGCTACGCTTGGAGAGCAAGGCGGTGGCACCGAGCGTGCGCAAAGCGAAGAAATGATGTGTGATGATGGTGAATATATAGTTACTCTATTATTTTTATTTTATTGATTCTGAGGAAATAGGTATCTCTGTATGTTCCCCTTAATACTTAAAAATCCCAGTAATTCAAATTTAAAAAACGTGACAGGCGCCAAAGGCGGCTGCGGTATACGGTTTCTTTTTTGAATAGCTTTTTTCTTTGCCACCAAAGAAAAAAGTATTGGTATATGTATTACCGTCTTATACTATATTATTATACTCATTGTACTTTTGAACAAATGGGTGTACAAGCAATTTGTTCAGATGAACACAGATTTTGCTCAGCTGAACAAATGGGCACAAAAAAGGGAGCATCGCTGCTCCCGAACCTCCATAGACGGTCATTACAACATCGTATTCCTCAGTCTACATATCTCGTCATCGGTAACTGATACCACACTCCGTCCTTCTTCGTCGAAGACTTTTTTGCAGAATGAACGCAGTGCAACATAACTGTTGGTAGAAGATACAATACGGACAAGCCTGTCATAGACCTGCATATCCCAGAAATAATCATACATACCATCAATTGACACTCGTTCCAGTAGCCCCATTCTTATGCATTTGTTTACGCAGCGATCAAAAGTTCTGCGTCCAAAGCCGAGATGATTCAGATGAGCATTGAGGGGTCTGACGGTTTTATGTCCCAGATTTCTCAGGGCGTCAAGATCGGCCATATAGACCATAAAGGCTGACTCCGGCAAGTCAAATGCCATCATCAGCCCTTTGTAAAACTTGTAAAAAGTAGGAATCTTTTTCTCTTTCATTTAATTTTCAGTTTTTGAATCTACGATAACGGCATCGTTGATGTAG
>JAZQSP010000115.1:0-8992 GCA_045630205.1 Faecalimonas sp.
TTCACCTGCTTCTTTTCCGGCATCATCAGGCAATGTAGCCGGAGGTGTAGGAGGCTCAGGCTTGGGCTCCGTGGATGCAAGCTTTATCAGCTCACTTACATCTTCTGCCTTATAGCCGGCCTTGGCCAGTTCGATAACCTGTTCAGAGTCAATTCCTGACTCGGCAAACTGCTTGATTTCTGCAGGTTTATAACCCATAGTACCAAGCTTGATAGCATTTAATAATTCCATAACTTTTCCTCCTATGCGTGTGCCGGTAAACAAAAATGGAAGCAATCCTTAATGCGTGATCAACGCAGCGCCCTCAGCCCACCGGCTTGATCAAGAAGGCTAAGATTGCTTCCAATTAAAATATAGCATAATTGACTAAAACGGTCAATTAAAGAGTACACAAAAGCCCGGACACGAAACAGGTAGCCGGGCTTTTGCATTGTTGTGGGCACCGAAGCTAAGGCAACTTCGATGTAAAATTATTATAACATTTATTCGTAGAAAAAGCCACCGTTAAGGTATGCGTTAATCTGGTCTCTGTCTTCTCCGGGTCCTGAAATGGAAACACTTGCTCCGATACACTGAATGTATCCGGACAATGAGCTTAATTGTACTACAGCCATCAGAGGCCTTCCCTGTACTGATGCAAGGTCTTCAGGAACCGTAGTAGCCTGTGTGGTGGCATAGGCAACGATTTCATTATAATGTGCCATAGCTCTGCCTCCCTGACTACCCTTTGAGGATATACCGGACTGAGCAAAAGCAGATATAACACCCACACCCTGAGTCATTGCCATTAAAGGATTACCGCTTGCCAGAGAACCTACGGCACCCATGGCAGCATCAATGGCTGCACCTGCACTTCGGCCTGCCTGAGCTATGGGTGTTTCTACTCCAATGTTAAAGGAAACACTTGATAAAAGCTTTGCTGTATCGGATCCCATAGAGTAAAGGCGCACATAACACTCACCGTTTATGACATCCACATAATATGTATACTGCACACCGTTCACACAATACTGTGGAGGTAAGGATACTATTCCATAATAAGGTATGAATACATCTACTGATGAGTACGGATAAGCAGATCTGAAGTCATCCGGCAGTATCTGTGAGAATGTCATGCTGCCACCGTCATGTATTAAACCATCACCGTCAATTCGATATGCACTTATATTAGTATCATATTTACCCAGATGTATGTTACGGGATGTGCCAATACCTTTTACAGTATCATAAGGCACAGGAATCCACTTAACACCTCGTATACATCCAAGCACATCGGAAACATTGGTAACCATAAACGCAATTACATCATCAAAAGTATCAGGGCCATAGTTACCTCCACCGCTCATCCAAACAGCTAAAGATGTGAACTGTCCAGCCGTTAATACATAATTGGTTACATAACCCTTACCCGGAGTGTCATTGTTTACACATGAAAGAATAAAGCAACCATCCTCATCAAAAGGGAAGGTATAGGGTGATGTATCTTCAGCTACGTAAGTAGTAAGAGTTGAAATCATATCATCTTTAATATATTTATTAAAGTTTGATGTACTTCTGGCAACAAGGGCCGTTGTAGAGCCTATCTGACTTTTGTATGTGGCAAGCACATCCTGGGAGCAAACCACTTCAAAGGTCTGATTATGTACATAATTAATATCAGTAACAAAATAGTAATGGTCGAAGGCCTTCACATATACAATATCAAATGCATTGGAGAGGCTAAGAATAAAGGTTGGAGCTTCCAGGCTTGTGCCGATCTTTAATGTTACATCAATCTCGGTACCCGATGTGGGGACCTTGGTTGAGTTCTTTCTTTTGGAAAAAGATGTCCAGTATGTAATCTTCATTTGATTCTCACCTGCTTTCCTAAAGGTACAATATACATGGGAGCCTTGCACCAGGGATTGAGTCTCTTAATCTCATTCTTGCTTATGCCGTAGATCTTCGCAATCTTATAAAGACCTTCACCGGCTTTTGCCTTGTGATAAAGTGCCACAGGTACGGTACCGGTTAAACCTTCATTAACTGCATCTGCAAATTCTTTTGCTTTTTCTACGAACCAATCACCGGGGCAGCTCTTGTTAGCATACCAGCGATGGAAGGTCATGAGCATCTCATTATCCTTGGGTTTATAGGCAAGAGCTTCCTTTTTATCGGGAATATAGACAAAAGTGTCTTTGCCGTTACGCTTGCAGCAGTCAACAGCCAGGTCCACAAGGGCCTTGTATGCTGCAGGTGAAAAAGCGTAAGGCGCAACATTATCAGAAGCCACTTCCACCGTAATGGCCTTTTGGTCCTGAAGAGCATTCGATGTGCACCAGCTTCTATAACCTTCCGGTACTACCAAAGCAATGCGCCCATCATTTCCTATTAAATAATTGCAGCTTGCATTTCTCTTCGGATCCTCGAAGACCTGACACCCACGCTGCACTGTTACCCGGCCTACAAAACAATGTGGAGTAAAACGCATTATCTTCTGAGTTCTGGGCCCGGAGTGATTAGGGCTTAAATGAGTATATGAAACCAAACTACTGTTGCTCATCTTTCTTGCCTCCCTTCTGAATGTGAAGCGTGTCCTCTATGCAGTCAAGCCTTGTATTCATTACTTCAAGGGTCTTTGTCAAATCTGCAAGAGCCGTCACAAGCTTCTTTTGTTCATAAAACAATACCACACAACACGCAATGGGGAATCCCACTCCCTGAATTAACTGAATAACTTCCTGAAACATGGCAGGTACCTCCTATAAATCTATCATATCAGAAAAGCATTGACTTATAAAGTCAATGATCTTCCGGGATGTGTTCATTATGGGGTATGCCATGAATAGACATAGTACGGGGATACTATATGGCCCTTTTATTATAACACAAAAGCAGCCGGTCGAGGGCTGCCTTTGCTGATGACTATGGGTTTTATTTTTTGTATAAAGGAAGCAAACTGTTAATTAATCTTCGTCATCATCCTCAAATTCTGCATAAGGATTGAAGGGTTTGCCTTCTGACAAGAACTTGACTGCTACCGGATATACGGCACCTTCTTTGACGTTAAGGGATAACTTAACATCAGCACCGATATAAGGGAAACCTGCCTTGATGAGAGCAAGTACGGAATCACCCTTCTCATCATACTCATCATTGGTAGATTCTCTGACAGCCTTGCCCAAAACATATGCGAGATCGTACTGGGTAGATACGTTTACATATCCCTCAAACTTCTTCACCCATGCAGGGGTAAAATTCTTGCCGGCATCCTTGAAGGCCTCTTCAAGTTCCTTCACCTGCTCGGGTGTAATCTCTGCCTCGGCAAGGGTAATCCAAAGCTTTTCCTCGGACTGACGCTTGCCAAACTCTTTTACTTCACGTTTACATGTTATTAATTTACCTTTTACAACCATGATTTTTAATCTCCTTTGTTAACTGCGGTCCCAGGGCTGAAGCTTCTCCCGGGCACCTTACTCCTAAAAGTTCCTTAAATTGTTTGCAATCGCTTCCTTTATACTGACATCCGTAACAGCCAAGCTTCATAAGCTTCCTGATACGGCATGTTTCAACTATTGGTCTTACTTTCATTTTCCTTACTTGTTTCCTTCATTGTTTCGGTCATAATCTCAGTGATGTCTTCCTGTGGTACCCGAAGTAAATGGGTAAGCACGTTCTCGGCTTCACAGGCTGCACCCATGTAGGAAAAGCCTCCGGGCTGCCATGCCTTGGTAAGCACTTCACGGTAATGTTCTTTATATTCCTGAATCTGAGCTTTAGAGATGTAAACCGGTGTGGGGTCTTTTAAATCGTTTCTATTCATAATGGAATACCGCTTTCTCATTGTGAAGCCTTAAATCTCGTGTTATCTGGAAGGTCTTAAGCATGACTTCCGATACGGATCTGCAGAGGCAGTTATATCTGTCATACTGGGTGCCATCTTCACAGGCCTTAATCTGATACTGGTTGTTTGCGTAGTCACATACTACTCTGAATAAAATCTGCTTCATGATTACCTCCTATTTTCTTACCATCGCAACTAATTTTGTCATGAATACTATATCAGTAGACTTAAAAATGGCTATCTCACCTGTGTCTAAGTTCACACATACTATCTCATCAGGCAATGGTGCCGGATAAAATTTACTATTTGTAACAATATAGTAAGCATCTCCGGTTACAAATGTATCACCGGGTATTAAATTATGAAGTTTTGTGCTTGGATTCTTTTCCCATACTATTTCCATATTTATCCCTCGCTTTCTCTTCTGCGCTCTTGATTGCATGATCAAGAGCCGTATCCCTGCAGCCTCTTTTGTATCCCACCTGGAAGCCAAAGCTATAGGCTATGCAAATGCATACAACACCGGCTATAATAATCCATGTTGTGTCACTCATGCATTACCTCCAGAAGTTTTCTAACTTCGGCACCGGCCTCTTCGGACAAAGGACCATTTACCTGAATGAACATTGCCAACACGGTTGATGCTGACTGTTTGTTGTTCAAATGTTTGAACGTCTCAGTTAGTATTTTTTCTTTGTTACTCATCTTCATGCACCTCCAATAAAAATATTAAGAAACCCATCCCAAATGATAAAAGGAAAAGAATGAGAAAGAAGCCAATGCATGCAAGTATTGTCTTCATTTTTTCTTGGCCCTCCTCTCAAGCTGAGCGCACACTTCTGAATTAAGCATAAGCCAGAATCCGTTCTTGACTGCATAAGCTTCCTGGCATGCATCATTAATATGAAGGATGGCTGCAGCCAGTCCTGCCACAAGCATCTGGTTGTTACACTTAAGCTCAACTTCAAGCTCGTTTTCCCCGGTCGGCATTTTAACCGACTTAATATTGAATGTCTCCATATGTAGTACCTCCATAAATCTACAATAGCATATCCCACATAATCATGTTGTTCTTTTTTAAGTACAATCCTTTAGTCTGCTAAAGTAACATCTTAGCAATCATAAAACTTCTTATAATTAACCATCAAATCATAGTATGAATACTTCTTAAACCTCATCCGGTCTTCGATGCATGCTTCACGCAGATCTATGCCTACATCCATCCAGTACCGTTTCTGGTCATTCTCTTTATCGAGATTGAAGGATTTAACAAATGGACCTTTGGAGTCGCACACATAATACATGCCGGTGTCCGGTTTTATGTACACATATATGTCATGGGTTTTTCGGTAGTGAATGTGATACAGGCAGCGCATACGCTTTAAGCTCATATCGCATATCATTGAAAAGTCATTGTTTGCAAATGCTCCACCGAAGGCCTTATCAAACCATGCCGTGCCCTTCATGACATTATACATACCATGCTTTTCCTCTTCAGTCAGAGGTAAGTCATCTTCAGTAATGTGACGTAAGAAAATTTCTCTTTCCTTATCTACATATACATTCTTTCCCTTGGCCTCCATCTCAGCCATCAGGTCCACCACTTCCAGCTCGTTGGTGATGGGAGTACTTATCTGCTCAGCGTTTGCAAAGAGCATTAATTTCATGGGAGGTCTGCCACGCTTTTGTCTATCACGGTTAAGTGTCATGTATAGATCAAGCAGCATTTCACCCTCGGCATGTCTTACAATCTCACCGGCCTGGGGAACGAACTCATCCATTATCATCCACTCGGCCTCTGACATATCCATGCCCTTGACTGCCTTCATTTTACTCAAGGCCATAATGTAATTGATGGGTTTGCCGGTCGGCTTCCCATTTTCGTCAGCTTCATAAAATACACCCAGTCCCTTCTTAAGAAGCTCGGGCCGTACGTTGGTACCAAAATCACGGTTAAGAGGCTTCCAGGGAGATGGGTCAAAATCAAGGTCTCCGGCATACTCGCATATTGTATTTACGTCTTCGACTGTGCGCTTCATGTAGGCAGTTAAGAATCCCTTCCTGTAGGGGTAGCGAAGTGATCCGTAGGTTTTACCGGGACCTCTTCTTGACCATACAATAAAGATTGTACATTCAGGATGGTCTTCTACATCTTTTCCTATATGATAGTATCCGTCATTATAGTCTTCATTCATTATATTCATAGATCTGCACCTCCACATCTTCATTAAACAGCTCTTCCCAGTCATAAACGGCAGCTGAGTCAAGCTTATAGTCACACGGAGTAAGACTGATTGAGTCCCCTGTTTCATTGCCGGCATCATCAATGTAGATGTCATCGACAAAGAAATAGGTGTGAGTAGTCTTACCTGTGGTTGCTCCGTCAAAGATAAATCCCGGCATGAAATTGTGGATGTCATCCTGAAGGCATGCTGCACCCTTTTTCTTTGGCACTCCGGCTACAGTGATATGAAGCTTGCCATCTGCAAGGCACCTGCCACAGTAACGCTTCGCACCCATGTAGCGAAACTCAATATACTTATCATTATCTCCATCCGTTTCGGCTACTCCGAGCCAGTACTCTCTTCCATTATGAAGCACACCCTCGTATCCTCTGTCACATAGTCGGGCCTTGCACTCATCGTTATAGCGCTTAACTGCTTCAAGGTCCCATCCGACTCCGTAACAGGAATCTGTATCGGAGTAAAGTGGCATACGACAGCACTTTGTAAGTCTTCTAAGATTGTAAAATGCGATGGATGTAACCCATACTCCGGTTTGGTAAAGTAGGATTGTACCGTGTCTCTTAACATATTTGTTATACTCAGCCTCAGGATCCTTCGGGTCCTCAGCCTGATACTCTCCCGTTTCATAATCTTCCGTTATTTCCTGCCGGACATTTTTCATGCAGCACATGCCATATAATGCATTAAGCTTGGCCTTGGCTATGGAATACTGCACCGGGTCACCTCCCTTAAGCTGAGTCTTATCCCGGAAGCATTCATAGACATAATCGGTAAACCATCTGGGAAGGTAGTCCTTAGAAGCAAACTCAACTTCACAGCATATGGCAGCACTCCATGTGTAAACCTCATCTATGACAGCAAGGTCATATTCATTAAGGTAGATTTCGACATAATTGGCTGCAAGGATCCTTCCGTTATCCTGGATGGGATGCATGGTCTTTATACACTTGCTCATTTGAAGGCAGGGCATCGGTTCGGCATCACTCTTAAGATGTATGTTGGTTGCAATAAACTTAAAAGCAAATGCATAATTTTCCATGTTCCTGATGATTTTATCAGGATCACAGTTATCCATCTTCATGAACTGCTCAGCCGGATACTTGAAGGCCAGCATTGAATAAGGATAGGATGATGCAAAGTCAAAGCACTGCACCGTGTCTTCAATTATTTCACCTATGTGGTGCCGGTCTCCGTGTGTGAAGCCTCCATGATAGATCTGAGTGAATTTCACATACTGTTTAAAATCGAGTACCTGCTTATTGAAAGCTGACTTGGCATGATTTTCTTTTCCCCTGATGCGTGTCTGTTCTCTGGGAATGCCTGTTGCAGTTAAAGGGATGGTGTGAATCCTTTTATTAAGAGCATTAAGCGTAGCATCGATGCATTCAACACCGGCTAAGGTGTCGCACTCAATATACTTAAACTCTTCGGGACTTAAGGGTGTATCCTGATTACGAAACTTTTCGTAATCCCAGCTCCCGACTGCTTTCTTATGCTCCACATCCAGGTCATTAGCCCACTTTTCAAGTTTTCTCTGAGCCAGTATCAGAGAATCTTTGAAGATGATACCGTTATAAAATTTAATGAAGATGGGATAGTAGGGCTTCACATTAAGCTGTTCTTTGGGACTTCCCAGGAGCTTATACATGAATTTTCTCATGTATATGTGGTCCCATCCCATGTTATGCCAGTAAAACACCGTATTCATGCCTGACATATGCTCATGAATACGTAGAATAGTCTCTGCCATACGTGAAGGCTTACGGCCCCAGAGGGTAGCAATATTATGCCCGAAAGCCCTTATACTGATAGTCCATGCTACAATATGATTCTCATGCGTTACATACTTATGCTGCTTCTCATCATACTTATCCGGAACCTTTTTGGAAGACTCCGTATCAGCCATGATGATCACGTCATTGTATGTTTCATAAGTCCTTCTGCCACCTGTAGCAGTGACATAAGGAATATACTTAAGTATATCATAGTCAAACTTCTTATAATGAGTAAACACGTACGGTACTGAAGTGATCTTCTCCCGGTAGGCCTTCATAACCTCATCACATTGTCTGCTCATTTTTTCCTCTTATATAAGTCCTTGATATGCAGGTTACTGTTTTTAAGCTGCTTATTAATCATCTCATCCAGTATTTCATCACCACTGCCTTCAGAAGCTTTTTCCATGAGGTGTTTTCTCGTAACCTTCTTAACATCACCCTCAAAATGTTCCTTTGCATACTCATCAGCATATTTCTGGATCTGACCGATTGACTTCATAACGGTCTTTGAACCGTACTTGTTAAGCCATGCAACGTTCTTTTCCTCTTCAAAGAAAAGATTAAGCTCTTCCCAGGAGAAGTTTGTGCCATACTTCTGGTTGACAGTGTTGGCTCTTTTCTTATAAGTAGAAACGATACCTCCCGGTGTTGAGGTTGGAGAAGTTAAGAAGGTCTTCATTATATTAAGCATGGCCTCCATCTTCTGCTTATGCTTCGGAGGCTTGGTTTCAAAATGCTTGGCTGCAGATCCGTTAATACGGTGCAGCTCATTCATGGCCCATTCATATGCATAATCGGTTGCATGCTCCATGAAGGGCTTGGTACTGGCCTCTTTTAATCTTCCCATACGTCTGTCAACTGACTTGGCAAGTCTCTTGTAATACTGGTCTAAGGTCTCTTCCGGCTTCTGTGCTATCGGGAAGGGCCTGGACTCGGTTACTTTGTACCTGGGCTTATATTCCTTTGGTTTTTTGCTCATATGTATTCCCTCCTACCTCTTAAGTATATCAAATGTTGTGAAGCAGGATTGTATTTTATTAGGTACAATAACAACTGTTATTCAACGCAGCTACTCAGCAATGCAACATAGTGGCGCAGGAGGGCCGGGGAACTTCGGCCGGAACGGGTGACCCTTTTACTGCCAC
>JAZQSP010000116.1:0-1647 GCA_045630205.1 Faecalimonas sp.
AAAAAGCCCAGTCATCACCGGACTTTTTAAGGATTTGAGCCATTCGTGGCAACGAGATGGCAACAAAACTTCATTATTCAACAATAAAGAGCTAACTGATTTTGATTAAGTCAGTTAGCTCTTTTTTCGTTGTTTTTTAACTTTTTGTGAATCTTTTCAAAAATGGTGTCCAAAAAGCCATTCTCGTCGGCTACCACTTGAGAGATATTTTTGAAAAATGGTTCTAAAAATGATGTTCCCACCGGCTACCACTTGGGAGAGTGACAACCAAGCATTTATGTGATTACGAATAAATTAGCTCAATGAAATACGCTGTTTTCAAAAAGCGGCACAAAACACCATGAAAAAACGGGTCAAAAAATATGTTAAGTAGAGGGGCTATTATTCCTCGTCTTTCAAAGCCTCAACGAGCATATCGCTGAGTGCCTGGGAAGGAACTTTCACCCAACGCTGTGTGGTATCAAATTCGGGATAGCGGTAACGCCAACGGTCGTATTCATCCTGCGTGATCTCGCCTGCTTTGAGCATAGCCGCAGCTTGTCTCCAAGCACACAGCATTTCGTGAAGCTGTGCGGCATCCTTGTTTTTACGCACATCGACCTTCAAGCAGACTTCCCCATCAGCTTCGTCGATATGGAGTCCGTATCTGTCCTCTAAGGTGAACAGCGTGTGCATCAGACCAATATAGGAGTCAATGTCCGGTACGGCGAGAGCCTGCGGAGATACGTCAAGGGTATCAGCCAAGGCTGCGGTCAAATCCGTTTTAGGAGTTCTTGTTCCTGTTTCATACTGAGCAAGACGAACATCGGCAGACTTCTCCGGGAAGCCTACCTTCATACCAAGATATTTCTGAGTCATACCACGCATATTGCGGAAAAAGCTGATTCTTTCGCCGATAGCCATAATCATTCTCTCCTATCTTAAAGGACTTGTTTATAACAGTATAGCATATTTGTTTAGGATAGTCAAGATATATTAAATAAATTTGTTTAATATTCTTTCTGCAAGCCACTTGACATAAACATAAATGCTTAGTATAATAATGGTGAAGCTAAACAAATATGCTTAACAACCTAATGACGGCATGATAATAATCGCTCGGGCAAATCGGAGGCGACAAGAAAGTATCCGACACGAAATAAGGATTATTATGCCAAAAGCTCAGAGCGCAAAGTCAATGGGAATCTGAATCAATGTTTTAAGGATTTTTTTGAAAGACCGTTGATTTTTCCTCTCTGAAATTCCGAATCAGTGAAAGGGGTGATTTTACCAAGCAAAACCAACACAACTGAATACCAGCCGCAGGAAACCGTCAATCAACCGCAGATCAACAATTCACAGGAGGTACGCTTATTGAACGAAAACAATTTTATGAGAGTCGAGGACGTGGCAAAGGAACTCGGGATCTCTATCTCCCACTCCTACAAAGTCATGCAGCAGCTCAATAAGGAGCTGAAAGCAAAAGGGTATATGACCATCGCAGGAAGGGTCAACCGCAAATTTTTCATGGAAAAGTTCTGCTACAACGGAACGGAAAGGAAGTGATCAAATGGCAGTTTATAAAGAAGAGAAAACAGGCACTTGGCGAGTGATTTACCGCTACACCGATTGGACGGGTGAAAAGAAGCAGACACAGAAGCGTGGTTT
>JAZQSP010000117.1:0-1241 GCA_045630205.1 Faecalimonas sp.
AGAATGAACTGTGTTAAAATCCAAATAAATTAAGCAAAAGTTTTATGATATAGACTATTATTTTTCACGATTGCAAAAATTTGTTTTATTAGTTTGTTAGCAATAGCTATCAATATCACCTTGATAGGTTTTCCTCTTTCCGTCAATCTAAGATAAAGATCATTACATGCTTCATTATGTTTCGCAGCAGAAATCGAACACATATATAGCAATTTCCTTATCCACCCCATTCCCATCTTGCAGATGTGAGCCTTGCCATGTACAGACTTTCCTGAGTCGTAGATACGAGGACACAAACCAAAGTATGAATTTACCTGACGATAGTTGTTAAACCCGTGCATACCTTTTGTTGCTGTAAGCACAGCCACTGCCGTCTTCTTACCTATGCCAGGAATAGAGCATAGGCGCTTTACCACAGTTTTATCATCCTCAGCAATGAGTTCCTCAATCTGCTTTTCTAAACGCTCGATACGTCTCTTTTGAATGGTTATGCTTCGTTTCAATATACGGCATAGCATCCTATCTTGCACTGGTGAGTTGCTTATAGCCTCCAGCTGATTCTCGAGTTGTGTTATATTTGTTACAAACAACTCTATTGTACGATATATCTGCTGAATGCGGATATAGTTTTCCGATGTAGGCTTCCACTCCACAAGTTCCATTCTACGAGCATAATCAACCAGTTGTCGAGCATCTGCCTTGTCGGTCTTTGTGCGACACATTACTGCGCGAGAGAAATTCTTTACAGACAAGGGATTGACTACTGATACATAAATAGCAGCCTTGGTCAAGGCGTAAGCCAATCGCAAATGGTAAACACCTGTAGCCTCCATAATACATATACAATCTGATGGAACTTCTGTTAAGAACGATCTTATTCCCTCTTCATTGTAAGTGTAGGTTCTGGAACTGTAACCACAAGGTTGGAATGAAAAACACGCATCAAATTTCTCTTTTGAGATGTCAATTCCAATAATTTTGCTTACCTTTGTCATGCCTATAAATTTTAATTAAAATGATTGCAGAAGACTCTTTGTATGTTTCATCGATTCTAAATGCAGGCTCTAACGCCTAATGAACTGTTCGAAATTGTACAAAGAAAGTAAAGGGGATTAACATTCTGAACGGTGTCGTTAGCACCAATGACAGCCAATAATCTTTATCCTTTACTGCTTCTGTTTGTTTGCGAAGATAGCGAATTCTCGCTATCTTCGCTTTGCTTCTGCAAATATAGAATGACA
>JAZQSP010000118.1:0-10266 GCA_045630205.1 Faecalimonas sp.
CACTGACAAAGGATTGTTTTCACTTTCCTTACGGGCGTTAGTTGCAAATTCTATAATATTACCATCACAAGGAAGTGACACCATATGAAAGCTTGTTGCACCTTTTTTCAAATCCGTAAAGCAAGGCACACGGCGGTCAATCTTATAAACCTTGTTATCCTCAGTTTCAAGTAAAAACTCATCAATTTCATTAATCGACTGTGTACAAAGATATATAAGCGAGTAATAGAAAGATATTTTGTTCTCTCTTGTAAACTCAAGAAGCTTTGTTATATCAACATTGAATGCAACGCAATAATGAGGTGTTGCAATATCAGAATAAAATTCAAAGTGTTCTTTTCTATCCCAAGTGTTTATATCAATTTCTTTTCTCATAAAGCACCTCTGCAAATTCTTATTTGTCGAGTTGATTATATCACCAATCAACAGCTAAAGCAATAAAAGAAAAAGACCGAAAACCTTTAGTTTTCAGTCTTTTTTGGTGCGAGTGTTCATAAGGGATTCACTCAAAATATAAGCAAAACCGGCTTCAAACATAGTATTCTGCACTCCTGCTGTTGCTTAATAGAGAAACATATGGAGGAATACATAATGTCAAATATCATTGAAGATTTTTATTACGGCAACATTGAGCCGCAAGATGTCAATTCAGAATTAACACCCAAGTTCAAGAAGAAATTGAGCAATCTTGCCGAGAAAGAAGAACAACTCACAGCAAGACTCGCTGGTGAGGATAAAGAGCTGTTTCAAAACTATATAAGTGCATATATTGAGTTTTCAATAACAAGTAACGCTGACAGCTTTATATCAGGCTTTAGACTTGGTGCAAAATTTATATACGATACATTTGTTAAGAATACGAAAGGATGAATGCCCTATGAAAAGCAATACAAATATTCAATATAGACAAGTTGGAGATTTCAACATTCCTAACTTTATCTTACCGCCCGAAGAAGCAAGTGTCAGGCTTGGTAAATGGGGAATGTTACATAAGGATTATTTGCTAAAAAATAAAAAGGCGTTATTTACAACACTGCTTACCCAAGGCAAACTCTATCAGCACTGTGCTGAAGTCGAAACTCAGGCAAGAGATATGTTTGACACTCTTGTTGACCAGATGAAAAACGCAGAAGGTGTAACCGAGCAACTGAAAGAAGAAAATCAGTTGGAATGGGTGTGCCGTATGCAGAACATTAATGCAAGGGTTAGAAAAATTATTAATAACGAAATTATATTTAAATAAAAATATTTCGATATGGTTAAAGTTTGAATCGGACTCCAAATTTTATAACTAAAGAAAAACCAAATAAAAAGTACAATTCCGTCTTCTGCATTTGTAAAAACAGAAGGCGGAATTAAGTGCTGCAGGAAATATTGGTGCAGACAGTTCTTGAAATCATTATGTTGAGCAGATTATGCGGAATGTCCTGAATTCAAATGGCTTATATGTGATTTCTCCGGAACATTCTCCGATATACTCTTCAAGGGGTGAAACCTCAGTGATTTTTGCGTCGTGTGTAACATTCATAACAGTTTTTCCGGGAATACCGTAAGGCTCATAAACACGCACGATATATCCGTTGTCGTCTTCAGCAGGCTTGATACAATCAACGATAAGACCTTCATTTGAAAGAGTAACAACAGGCTTTTCATTACTTTCGCCTTCAAACACAACAAAAGGAGAATTGAAAAGATATGCTTCCTGAGCAACCTTACCTGCCGATAAACCACCCATATGAGGATAGATTGAATATGCAAAATCGTGTTCACCTGTATCACGGAAGCGTGTAGGACTGTCAACGTTGCGCATAAGAGTTATAGTCATATCGTTGTCAATAACATTGTGACCGTATTTGCAGTCGTTGATAATTGCAACACCGTAAACATCATCTGACAAATCTGTGAAACGGTGAGCAGCAAATTCGTGCTTCCATTTTTCGGCAGGTGTGTTCGGATGGGTGTTACGTTTTGTAATGCCGTAAGCAATTTCGTAGCTTGCATGAGCAGAAACCACATTTACAGGGAAAGATGCCTGAAGAATTTTATATTTTTCCTGCCAATCAACGTGAGAAACTACGTCAACCCTTGTAATGTTTGCATACGCAATAATATCCTGAGTAAGAACGGTGTTGTTATGCTTTTTAGTAACCCTTACCGTCACACGCTCGTCATTTATATCAACAAGCGTAATTTCATTCTGCCAATTCATATCAACAGGACGCATTTTGTATCCGTCATCAATATTCCATGCATCCTCATGCTCGGGACCGTCCTTATATGTAACAAGGTTGTTAAGGTTGTCACCGACAAACCTATCTGCACGCTTGTCATAGAAATCGCCGAGAGTACCGTCCTCACGGATAATGAATGTAAAGAAGGGCGTTTCAATGCTGATTTTTCCGTTTTCCTTGTTTGCTGTAATTGCTTTTTCAGTATGTACAACTGAAGTTTTGTGATATGTTCTTGCACTGAAGCCTGCAAGATTTTTTACATATAAAATACAGTTACCGTCTGCATCTGTAATAACATTTGATGTGTTTTCTCCGTCCGTAAGTGCACAGCTTTCATACTTTTTGTCAACCTTTACGTATGCACTGCCGACAAATGAGTTTGGGTTATAAACTGTAACCTTGTCCTGTGCATCATCGCAAAGAGTATCAGTGACAAGCTCTTTTTCTTTTTTCTCTGCGAATACAAAAAGCTCTTTGTAGATTTTTTCTGCATCATCATAAACTGTATCTATAGAGCTGCCGGGAAGAACATCGTGGAACTGGCAAAGAAGCAGATCCTTCCAATGCTTTACAATTTCATCATATCCTGCATCCTTACCCTTGAGCTTTGCAAGAACTGAAAGCAAGTCAAGTCTGCGAAATGCCATTTCAATGTAACGGTTGTTGCGTTTTACATCGGCAATAGTTGTATATGTGCCCTGATGTGTTTCGACCGAGAGCTCCCCTTTCCACACAGGAAGATTTTCACGCTTTTTGTCAAGTTCAGTGAAATAGTCCTCTGCTTTTCTGATTTTTACCTCAGGCATACCGGGAACTGTCTGAAGCAGACGGTAATTCTTAAGCATTTCATCGGTTACACCGCCACCGCCGTCACCGTAGCCATAGGACAGAAGAACGTGGTCCCATGTTTCTTTTTGCTGAAGCTTATCTGAAACAAGGCTGATATTTTCACAGTCAATTGAGTTGTTGTAGCAATCTTTTGTGATAGGTACTGTTGCGTAAAGATTACTTCCATCAATACCTTCCCAGATAAAAGCATTATAGGGAAATTCATTGGCATTCTGCCAACGCACCTTGGTTGTGTAGAAGCTTTTCATTCCGCATTTTGTGAAAATCTGCGGAAGTGATGCGGGAAAACCGAAAGAATCGGGAATCCAGCAGACATCACTTGTTTTGCCGAATTCTTCTTTGAAGAACTGATGTCCGTAAAGAAACTCTCTTACAAGTGATTCTGCACCTGAAATATTAAGGTCTGATTCAACCCACATAGGGCCTACAAGACGCCATTTATCTTCCTTCACACGCTGACGGATCTGCTCAAAAACATCAGGATAAACTTCCTTGATATAGTTATAGACCGAGGGCTGTGAAAGCGAAAACTCAAATTCATCGTATCTGTCCATAAGTCGGAGCTGATTAAGTGCAGAACGGCCTGATTTGCGGATTGTATCCTTGAAACGCCACAGCCACGCAACGTCAATATGAGTAGAAGCAACGCAGTCAACGATACAGTCATCGTTTGACAGCTTCAATTCTTTTAATCCGTCAAGCAATTCCTTGTGAATTGCGATAATATTTTCAAGAAATTGGGTGTAGTCAAGGGAATTGTCGCTTTTACGGATTGTATTTTCAAACAAAGTGTTGACCTTGGCTTTCGTGTAATCATTCTTGATGTACTTTATAAGGTCACGGACAAAATCCATAGTATATGAAAAATCTGCAATTGCTTTATCTGCAATAACATACTGAGGATTTTCAACAGGTCTTACCATTCTTTCATCATTGCAGAAGGTACAGGCATATATTTCAAGCTCAATGGCAATTTCTCTGTCGTACATTGAGTCTTCAAGGTAAACCCTGCAGCGTTGTTCACCGTTGTCAACACCTGCAAAGCGTTTTCCGTCAATTGAAACAAATGCTTCGCAGTTGCAGGGCAATCTCAGTTCAAGATAAGCTGACTGGTGTTCCTGCGGCTTTTTAGGTGTGAATACAGTTTTCATCATACATGTTTTATGGTCGCAGAATGTAATGGTATCAGTATAATCTGCCCAATCTGTAAGAGGAATATATGTTTCCCTGTCCGCATAATCAAAAATTCTGTACTGCCATGCATCAATGGGGAACGTTTCCATAATCGCTCTGTTACGGTACAGCCATAAATTTTTGTCAATCATTTGTTCTACCATAGGTATCGCTCCTTGTTTTTTACATAGGTTTTTTGTTTTATTGTAGCTTTTGGAACAAAACATTTCATTGTTTCTTTTTGTTTTATTATTGTCTTTTTTTGATATGCCATTGTTTTTTATCGCAATAAAGAATCAAGCGTAGTAAAATAAAACTCAACACAAATAATTATATTATCAATATCAATAAAAATCAACATCAGTTTAAAAATACAGGTGATTAAATGAATACGATTAAAAACGCAAAATTCATTAAAGAAAATGCAGATTTCGGTACAGTCGTTCCCGTTTTCATCAAGGCTATAAAGCCCGAAAAAGCAATCGGTAAGGCAACACTTTTCTGTTCTGCGCTCGGCTCTTATGAAGCATATATCAACGGAAAAAGAATCGGTGATTTTATTTTTGCACCGGGTTGGACAACCTATGGCAAACGCCTTCATGGGTATGGGACAACAGAAACGGTAACCTTCAAACATTGGAGGTTCGTGCATGGATGGACGAACTCGGTGTTCAAAAGAATTATGTTGCAAAAGACGGTTCTCAGCTGATTCTGTTGTAATTATGCTGTAACAAATAAAAATCAAAATAAAAGCAAACAAGCCCGTTGACTCATTGTCAGTGGGCTTGTTTGCTTTTATTCGGTTATCATACATTCGGTAACTTTTCCGTCAGGCATAATTCTGACAGTTTTGATTTCCTGCGGTTTCCAGCTCATTGAGAATTTTGTGTTAAGAGCGGTGAAATCAACCGTAGCATCGGTTGCGGTGCCGTTTGTTTCAACAATACGCATGATGATACCGTTGCCGTTTTCTGCAGACTTGATTGAAGTGACAACAATATTTTCTTTATCAACGTCAAGTGCAGAATAAATCTGAGGTAGATTTCCGCCGTGGTGTGTTTCCTGATGTGTCTGAAGCGGATTGTTAAGAACTTCCGATGCTTTGAATAGTTCGGAATTGACCTTCTGAATATGAGGAACGATTTCATAGGTAAATTCCTGCTCGCCCTTATCAAGAAATTCCATTTCACCGTCACGCATATGCTGACCGAAGTGGTCAAGGTATGCACAGCTTCGTGCAATCATCATACGCAGATCATTACCGATTGAACAGAAACTGTATTTGCCTGTGTTCAGAAGTCCGAGACCCTTACCAGTTTCATCGCATATATCGCACCATGCGTGTGAAGGCTCTTCCTGACCGTTTGCATCCTTTTCAATAAAGCCATAAGGCATGGAATATGTGACGGTTGAATTGTTTACATCCGCTTTGAACGAAAGCTTGACGGATTTATACTGCTCATCAAGCTCAAGAACTGTTCTGACTGTAAGCTTATCGCTATCGTCATAAAGCGAGTAGTATCTTGTCAGTACGGAATTGCCGTATTTTACAACGGATTTGACGGTTACCCTGACAGGACCGTTTTCAACAATCTCAAGAGTACCTTCGCCAAACTGACCTATATCAATATTATAATCAAAAACTCTGTGTCCCCATGTATCGTTGGCAAAATCGTCGCAAACAACTGCTCTGCCAAGCAGACCTTCGGCAAATTCGGTGTTGCTTTCTTTTAATATACAAGAAGAAACTGCACCTGTTTCTTTATCAAAAACAAATCTGACCTTACTGTTTTCAAGGCTGTTTTCTGTTGCAGTAAGATGTGACTCGAAGGATTTTTCATCGTTGTTTTCTTTGTGATAAAGATAATATACAGCGTAACCGTAAGCAGGAACATCTGCTTCAAAAATGCACTTGTAAAGATGCTCACCGTCGGTATATGAAGCACGCACAAGCTGGAACGGGACTTCATTACCCTTTGAATCAAGAACCTTTGAAATGTACTGCGAACCGAACTGCGCAATAGATTTAACAGCAAAAGAATGAGGGTTAAACACAACCATTGGTGAGCCTTCGCCCTCTTTATACCACATTCTGCCTCTCATTTCAGAATCGTCAGCGTCAAGAAAATCGGTAGTCTTGATTCTCCAAGTTATACGCTGTGCAGCAAAGGTGTTTACATCAAGAGCTGTTTCACGAGCGTAACCGTAAGAATTTTCTGCATCAAAATATGCTTCTTTTACTGAACAGCCAGCAAGGATATCGTGGAACTGATTGAACATAACCCGTTCCCATGCGGCTTCAATCTGCTTGTTATGCAAAGCAGAACCCGTCATTATATTAGCAAGAACATCCAGTTTTTCAGCCGTTACAAGCTCTGTTTCTGCCCTGCGGTTGATGTTTTTAATTCTGCTGTTTGCGCTGTAGCAACCGCTTGCGTGGTGCTGCAAATCCTCGTTTACAAGCGGCATTTCAGTGCCCTGTGCTTCTTCAAAATAAGTATCGGGGGTGGAATATTTGAAATCACCGTTACAGATAAGCTTTTCAGCGTTTTTAAGGTGCTCCTTTGAAGGTCCGCCACCGTGATTACCGACACCGAAAAGCACCATCATCGGCTGATTTTTGTTGTAATAGTGGTCAACAAGGCGCTGCTCGTGAACATCTCCGCCGTATCCGTCAGGAACACGGAAAGCATTGATAACACTTCCGTCAGGGCTTTGCCAATAATGCAGATCATCAAACGGAAGATTAGGTTTTTCTGTACGGTTGTCAGGTCGCTGATAAATGTAATTGTCTATTCCTGATTTTTTCAGCAGCTGAGGCAACATACCGTTATGTCCGAATGAGTCAACATTGTATCCCGTTTTTACGATGAATCCGAAATTCTCTTTGAAAAACTTTTGTGAATAGAGCATGTGACGGCAGAATGCCTCACCCGACGGAATGTTGCAATCGGGTTGCACCCACATACCGCCAACAATTGCCCATCTGCCTTCTTTTACTCTTTGCTTTATTTCTTCGAACATTTCAGGCTCGTTGAGTTTTATCCATTTATAGTAGCTTGCACATGCACTTGTGAATGTGTAATCGGGAAATTCGTTCATTCTGTCAAGTGCGGAGCGAAAAGTGGATTTAACAAGCGACAGTCCTTCAGGGACACGCCATTGCCAGACGGGGTCAAGGTGAGCGTTTGCAATGAGGTGGAACTTTTTCTTCATCTTTCAATCTCCTTTTTATGAATTCATTTTTATTTTGAGAAAAAATGTTTTTCAAGAGATGCACACAGATAGTGATAAACAGGCAAGTGATATTCCTGCACTTCATAAGTTTCGCAGCTCGGAACATTTATTGTAACATCGCACAGCTCCATCAATTTGCTTGGCTTTTCACCTGTCAAAGCAACGGTCTTTACGCCAAGTGATTTTGCAACGGTCAGGGCATTGATTATATTTGCAGAATTCCCTGAAGTTGAAATACCTATAACAAGATCATTTTTGCATGCGTATCCATATACAAGCTGTGCATACATCATCTCAGGATCTGCATCATTAACATAAGCGGAGAGCACGGATATCTGGCTTGGTAAAGATATTGCCGGTAAAGCTCCTTGCAAACCTTTGCGGAGTTCTTCCGGTATGCGTTCATCGGAAACAGGTCGCTTCAAATGAAAACCTTTCATGAGTTCGCCTACAATATGTTCACAATCTGCCGCACTGCCCCCGTTGCCGCATATAAGTATCTTTCCGCCTTGTTCGTATGTTTTTATCATAAGTTCAAGAGTATTTTTAATTTTACTCTCGCAGGACTTAAGAGCAGGATAGCGTACCATTAGCTTTTCCATTCATATTTCTCCTTTTATTCCGCAAACCGCTACACACAAAGCAGCAACATCTCCAAGTGATTCACCAAGCTCTGCAGGAACTATTTTGCAAACATTGCGCGATTGAGGAAGAGTTTCTTTTGCAATAACCTTTTCCATTTCTGCTCGTAATAATTCTTCGCTGCGTTGAAATATGCTTCCAAGAATTATCTTTTCGGGGTTGAGTATATCAATCAGCACTGAAAGACCTCGACCTAACATATGTGCACACTGCTTGTATACTTCCAATGCACTTTCATCGCCTAATATAGCGATATCAGCGATAGATTTGGCTGTTATTTCATCACCCGAAAAACTTACAGGATGGCCCATTTGTTGGTTTTCTTTTGCAATGGTTTTTCCTATTTGAGCTATACCGCCGCCGGAACAGAATCCTTCAAATGAACCTGCTTTTCCGTAACCGACCGGTCCATAATCAGAAAGCCTTATATGACCTACTTCGCCTGCCATATCACAAGCACCGGTGTACAGTTTGCCATTCAAGATGAGTCCCGCACCAAGACCCGTGCCAAAAGTAAGAAATATCATATTCTGTGTCCCTCTTCCTGCTCCGAATTTCCATTCTGCAAGACTGCATGCATCTGCATCATTTCTTAAAAAGACAGGAACATTGAATTCGTTTTTTAGCACATCTACTATTTTAATATTATCCCATCCGGGAAGATTAGGCGGTGATTTTATTATTCCGTTTTTAGAGTCCAACGGGCCTCCGCAACTTATACCTATAGCATCACATTTGCCCATTGTTTTTGCAATTTTGATTATCTTATCAATAGTGTTTTTGCAATCCTTTGTTGGGACTTTTTCCTTTTGTATAACTTCACCCGCATCATTGCCCGAAACCACTGCGCATTTGGTTCCGCCAATGTCGATACCAATAAATTTAATAACTGACACCTCCTGTCTAATACGTTCCATTGATTATGATTTTATTATACTTTGCATGTCAGAATCCTGCATTGTCTTTTTTTGCCTTTGTATTGATTTTTATTATCAGACAAGTTAAAATAGAGCAAAAGGAAGTGGGCTTATGCAGAAATATACAAAGAGCAGATTTATAGAAAACGGCTACCTCAGTGCAACCAAAAAGCAAGAAAACACTTTTATAGAAACGCATTTTCACGATTTTTATGAGCTGGAGTTTATTGTTTCGGGCAACGGTACATATACGGTTGACGGAACCGAATATGAAATAGAACCGGGCAATTTGTTTTTCTTGACTCCGCTTGACTTTCACTATGTGGATATCAAGGATGCCGAACTTTATAATGTTATGTTCTCGGGCGATATCTGCAATCAGACTTTTCTGCAGAGCCTCACAAAAAACTCGCCGGTGTTTCTGAAAGTAAGCGGAGAAACCAAACTTTGCTTTGAAGTTTTGCTTAACGAACTCTGCAACAATATAAATGATAAGGATTTTTCCGAAATGTTGCTCAACGCCATTATTGCAAAACTTAAAAAGGAAACTTCAGATGACGAACCAATCAGGGAACTTTCCGCAATAAACAAAGCGGAGTTATATGTTCTCAACAATTTCAGAAATGAGCTTAAACTTGAAGATGTTGCCAACGAGGTTGCACTTGCACCCACATATTTTTCACGGCTATTCAAGGCAGAAAAAGGAATAAACTTCAAAGTTTATCTGAACAATATGCGCTTTGAATATGCAAAAAAACTGCTTGAGCACACAGACATGACCGTGCTGCAGATATGCACGGAATGCGGATTCAACGACTATCCGAATTTCATAAGACGTTTTAAACAACACACAGGATATTACCCTGTTCAATACAGAGAGTTGTTTGGATAAAACTAATATATAATTGAATATTATAAACCTTTTAAAAACGAAAAAGAGCAAAAACCGATTTGGTAACTTAAATAATGCAATTTTTACAATCTTCAAAGTGCAGTCTAAACCGATAAAAATCACATATTTTCCGTTCAATTTTTCTTAAACGACAATACATAATAAAAACTAAATCCATTCGACAAAAGTTAATTCTTAACGGTTTAGAGCGATAAGAATTAACTAAAAACACCGTGTCTTGAAACGCAATAGATACAAAAATTCCTGACTATTACCTAGCGTAGAGTTAGAAATTGGATTTTTGTGAATAATCTCTCCGCCGTCG
>JAZQSP010000119.1:0-2629 GCA_045630205.1 Faecalimonas sp.
AAGCAGAAGGCTTCGGTGGTCATCAATGACGATGCTGTGGAAAAACAGCTTGCTGAAAAGTATGTCTCCCTTGCAGAACTAGAGGCAAAGGAAAAGCAGCTTCAAAGGTCTATTACGGACAAGACAGCAGAGTGTGATACACTGGATAAGAAGATTCAGACCCGCAGACAACAGCTCGCCACCAAGGTGAATCTTACTGATGTTCCGAAGAAGGGGGTACTGGGCTACAACACCGCAGAAGTTACGTCCTTTATAGAGTCTGTAAACACTGCAACTCTTCTTTCTCAGATGAACCAAGCCCCTAGATTTTATAATCCAAATGAGAGCTTGGAAAATGAGGTCTATCGCCTTCGTCGAGTAGAGGACGAGTACAAGAAGCTGCTGGATTCGCCGCATCTTTTACAGGAGCGTATAGATGAACTTAAGGTAGAATTTCAACGAAAGGGAATAGAGAACATGCTGAAGTTCGCCATTAATGATACAGGTGTTCATGTGAACTTTATCGATGTCAAGAACACACCTGAGGGAGATGATATATTTGCCAGGTTCACAATAGGGAATGGAACTCTCCAATATGCGGCACACATATCCCCAAGTGAGCATATTACGTATACTGACGACCCAAGGATCATAAGTCTTGGGGCATGTCACAATTTTAGCAAAGAAGAAATCTGGTGGAATCTTGGAACACCTGATGAAATTCAGCAGAAGCGCGAGAAAGAGATTGTCATGGATAGACTGTCAACCAAACTTACAAAGCTGACAAGAGAACGAATTGTAGTGGAGGATTATAAGGTCAGTGGAGATCGCTATCTGGCATTTGCAACAAATGGACGAGCATATTTCATTAATCGGGAAGGCAAGACATGGAGTACTGATGACGAAAGGGTTAAGACTATACGAGATTGCAAGACATATGCAAAGGAGAAAATCTGGGACAGCCATGGTGACATAAATCAACTGAAACAGAGTTTAAAACATAGATTATAATAATTACTACTTTATTACTTGTAATAAATATTACAGAGGTCTTATGTAAGTATTGAAGTACAAAAAAAGGGATGCACTGATTGGTGCATCCCTGTTCTGTAGATATTTAATCTGTTAGATTACTTGCGAGCCCTAAATACAAAACTTACATTGATGCTTTCAACTCTTGCTTTCATATCTGCGAAGACCTTATCAATAGCTGCAGTGTCAGCAGGGTCAATTTTGCCCTCTGTAAGCAAAGTTGTGAACTCCAAGTTACCAAAATAGTTGATAAACGAAGTAGTAGGCATATAACAATGCATCTGAGAATCATCTGCATCTTGGAACATATACATCTCAACATTTCGTAAAACAGGAGCTACAGTGGTCATCTCCATTGTAACCTTATTACCCTCCACGGTGATTGGAACAACTAATTCTGCATCTTGACCATTAACACTAAATGTATGCTTGAATGTGTTAGCATCTGGAAATTCATAACAAGAGAGGAGTGAACGGAACATCGCATCAAAGTCACCTGCATCCATCTTGGCAATGTTGAAAGTGTTACCCGAAATATTGAAATCCTCATCTTTACCCTTTACATTGGTTACATATGCAGAAATATAGTCGTATGCTTTACCTGCAAGATTGAGGTTTTGCTTAACACGAAGCCAAGACTGAGCTGATTCTGTTCCATCAAATAAATAATGCTTGAAAGTCATTATATCTCCGTGTGCAGTACCATTAGGAGTATAAATAATTCTTGCAGCTATATACTTCGCAAAAGAATCTTCATCACTAGAGAAACCCTGAAAAATCAAGTCGCCAATCACCTTGTAGTCCGAATCTTGCAAAACTGATAATACGCCTAAATCTTCAGACCAACCTGTAAATACTGCACGTCCGTTCTCTTCAAAGGAGTGTATTCTCATTTCCTTCTCGTCATTGTAAACCCACATACCTACAATCTCCTTAGAAAGGTCCTTTGTGCAATAATCATAGTCTAAACGGATATTATCTTCCTCAAACAAGACAATGGACATAGATTTGCCCGCAACCAATTCGAGGCGACCTTCAAATACATCACCACTGTCGTAAGCGAGAGTAACCTTGTTATTTACCACTTTGATGGTGCCTTTCTCCTCGTATAGAGCACCATGTATCATAACACCTGTTGTGGTAAACGAACCATCTGCCTTGATAACCATAGCCTCTGCTTGTCCGCCATTCACATAAGTCCAAGTACCTACGATGTCCTTAGTGAAATCGTGCTCGATGAATTCGTGGTCGCAATCCTTATCGCAAGCTGTGAAACCCAACATTGCCACAAGGGCAATTGCCATTAACTTAAAAATCTTCATACTTTTAGAATTTTGAAATTATTTATTGTTTAAGAATTTGCACACAAAAAAAAGGCGTTACGCACCGGACACAATATGCCAAGTGGTAACGCCAATATATGACTTAGAGCCGCATCGCTACGGCTAACTATCTGATTATAAGAATGTTTACAGGAGGGGTAAATATTGCGAGCAATGACTCCGATGCCGTTGCATAGGAGATAAAGCTATTGCCGTATGTAAACTTACCTGTCATTATTCTTTGTTCACTTCTAAAATTTCAACTTGCAAAGTTACTGATTTTTTTGCTAATAGCC
>JAZQSP010000120.1:0-7733 GCA_045630205.1 Faecalimonas sp.
CGCTGCGCAGGAAGGAACCGACGCAGCAGAATATCCTTATCATGTAACCAGTCAAAGTTATGGCATGAGTAAAATTCATGTGGCCATTAACAATGCAGGTGCGAAGATTGTTGTCGATGAGGCTACCGGTCAGAACTATGCCGAGTGGCAGGCAGATGGCGCAACTTACAAAGTATGGCTGGAGGATGAAGCGGCATTGGAAGCAAAACTGAAACTCATGAAAGAATATAAGCTTGCCGGAGTGGCGAGTTGGAGATTGGGATTCGAGTCATCCAGTGCATGGGAATTGATTTTAAAATATGTGAATTGACAAGGAAGAAGGGCAGATTGTTGCCCTTCTTTTAAATATAAACTTGTTTGTCCAAATTGTACAAACAAGTTCATCTAATACAACATAACAATTTATTGAAAAACAGAATAGTCCGTGTTAGACTATCAATAGAGAACAATCGTGTTACAGGGTGGCAGACCTCAATTCTACATAGAATGGGGGTGGTGCTTATGAATAAAAATCATTTTGATTTCAAGGACTTAATAGCCTTTGGTACGTTCATTATAGTATTGCTAACATTCGTTTTTACGTTTGTGAGATAATATTTTAGCATGAAAAAACCACCCTCTTGACTTTGGCTGAGTTTAGGGTGGTATTTCATATACATTCATAACGAGGTCAACCCCTTGTGGGCGGTTGTTCTCTTTTCTACGTCTTGAATATATCACATCTTATGCAGAAGTGCAAGAATTATTTCTCGCCAGTACTTGAATGAAAAAGCATCGAATTGCAATTTATAAAAATCATGTTATCTGATGTAACTTCCGATATTCTTTCGGAGTCACGTTATACTTCTTTTTAAAGCGCTTATGAAAATTTGCATAGTCAACAAATCCGGACTGTGCACACACATCTGTGATACTCGCGTTACTAAAGGTCAATAGCTTTGTGGCGTGGTCAAAACGTATATTGTCTAAATACACCTTAACTGTTTTTGCATAGACTTATAAAAGAGAATCTTTTTCTGCAAGTAAGCGTTTGTTGTTTCTTTTCAGGGTACGTTCGCTGCGAAGAGTATCTTCTCTTGCACAATTTCTTCCGCGTTGGCAGAGAGAATGAAATCAGTAAATCCGAATTATACCCTTGACAAAAGGAATAAATTGGGTATAATGGGTATAACAAAAATGCAGGAGGCGTTGTTTATGGGACAAGAAGAATTAATGCATAAAATAGCAGAACTGGAGCGAGAAATTGCAATTTTGCCTGAAGGAAGCATTACAAAGAAGAAAATAAGAAATAAAGAATATTTTTATCACAGAATAACATTAAATGGAAAAAGAATTGAAAACTATGTAGATTTTGAAGAAGTTCCTGAACTTAGAGCGCGGATTGAAAAGAGAAAAGCTTTTGAAAAACAATTGAAGGAATTGAGGTTGTTGGTAGTTCCAGAGAAAGAGCCAGAGGGCGAGGAGGAAGAACCACTTACATTTAAAACAACAGTGCGAGTTGGAAAACAACTCAAGTCACAGATTGCATTAACAAAAAAATATAAAAAAAGAGAATGTATAAAAGAACTTAGAGAATACATCCTTGGTCCACAACAGGATAAGGTGTTTATTATTTATGGACTTCGACGGACCGGTAAGACAACGATGATTCGTCAGATTCTTACAGAATTATCTGATACAGAATTTGAGAAAGCAGCATTTATCCAAATGAGGGCTAAGGATACGTTAGCAGATATAGATGCAGACCTCAGATTGTTAGAAGAGAAAAGTTACAAATATGTATTTATTGATGAAGTAACATTGATGGAGGACTTTGTTGAAGGTGCGGCTATCTTTGCGGATATTTATGCAAGTAGTGGCATGAAGATTGTTTTATCAGGAACAGATTCCCTTGGATTTGCATTTTCTAAGGAGGAACAACTCTATGACAGATGTATTATGTTGCATACTACATTTATCCCGTACCGCGAATTTGAAGAAGTTTTAGGAATAAAGGGTATTGATGAGTATATCCGTTATGGTGGAACCATGAGCCTTGGTGGCGTCAACTATAATGGAGATACGACATTCTCCAATTCGAAGACGGCGGAAGAGTATATTGATACTGCGATTGCGAAGAATATCCAGCACTCTCTTAAGATGTACCAGTATGGAGGGCATTTCCGTCAGTTATTAGATTTGTATGAACGAGGAGAATTAACCAATGTAATCAATCGTGTCGTGGAGAATATCAACCATAGTTTTACGCGTAGCGTTGTAGAGAAAACCTTTAAGTCTCATGATATTTCGGTTACAGCTGCAAACATGCTTAGAGATAGGGAAAATCCAATAAATATTAAAGAGCATATGGATTTGGATGCGGTAACATTTGGCATTATGCAGATGCTTGATATTCTCAACAAAGAGGAACAGAGCATTGACATAGAGGATAGTCATATGTTCCAGATTAAAGAATATTTGGCATTACTGGATTTGATTATGGAAATTGATCTTGAGTCATTACCTGAAGTGAATCAAAAGAGTAAAGTGACTGTTATTACACAGCCAGGCATGCGATATGCGCAAGCAAATGCTATTGTGGAAAACATGCTCCTTGATGCTAAGTTCCAAGAACTTTCTGTTCAAGAAAGGCAGAGAATATTAGAAAGATTGCTGAACGAAATTCGTGGAAGAATGATGGAGGATATTATCTTACTTGAAACAAAGATGGCAAAACCCGACAAAAAGGTATTTAAACTGCAGTTCACTGTTGGAGAAATTGATATGGTCGTATTTGATCAGAAAACACTTACTTGTCAAATCTATGAAGTAAAGTACAGCAAGGAACAGGTTTTGGAGCAGTATCGCCATATTACAAACGAAGAAAAGTGTGCTATGATAAGTCATAGGTATGGTGATATTACAGGACGATATGTGATTTATCGAGGAGATAGTGCAGTTTTTAATGGTGTTCAGTATCTGAATGTGGAGGAATACATGAAGGCATTGTAGAGGACTTGGGGGAAACTTCAAGTCCTTGAGTTATCGGACATTCTATGATATTATGTAAGAAACTCAAAGGGACGGAGGCTGACAATGAATCTAGAGCAGTATAAATACAAGACAGAACTTCATCTACACACAAATCCGGCAAGCGGATGTAGCGAAATCCCACCGGAGATGGCGGTCAAAACATACGCAGATTTGGGTTATCACAGCATCGTGATATGCAATCATTTTTGGAAAGGCATGCGTTTTCAGGAGGATAAAAAGACTTGTCTGGATGCATATCTCGCAGATTATGATGAAGCTGTGGAAGCAGGCAAAAGATATGGAGTTCATGTGATTTTTGGTTGCGAGATTCGTTTCCCGGAGAATGCAAATGATTACCTGCTCTTCGGAATAGACCGGGATTTTGCGGATTATGCATATGAATGTCTGGATATGGACATTGCAGAGTTTTCGAAAGAATTTCGGAATGATAAGCGACTTCTCATACAGGCACATCCGTTTCGCAATGGTATGACTGAGGTGCCACCGGAATATTTGGATGGCATCGAAACGTTTAACGTGCATCCGGGCCATAATTCACGTGTTGCTGTGGCAGCTAAGTACGCGAAAAAACATCATTTGATTCCAACCGCAGGAACCGACTATCATCACCCGGGTCATGAAGGGATGGCAGCGCTTTTGACAAAGACGGAGATGACGACATCATATGATATTGTGGAAGTGCTCAGAAGCGGAGATTATTTGTTTGAAATAGGTGGCAGTATTGTGTTGCCATAGAGATTCTATTTGTATTTGATTAAGAAGGGCAGAATGAACTGCCCTTCTTTTGCATATATTTGTAACAAAAACGCTTGGAGCGAAACGTGAAGAGAAAGATTGAATTATTTATGGTATTGTTCCTTCTGATGGGAGCAATTATAGCGAGTTACAAATTAAGCGAGTGGACGGCAGATGTAGTGAAGGATAAGGTAAATGAGATTGACAAAAGTAATCCGGTGATTGTAATTGACCCAGGACATGGCGGAGAAGATCCGGGAAAAGTGGGCATCAATGACATTTTAGAAAAGGATATCAATCTGCAGATTTCCATGAAGGTGAGAGACCTTTTGGAAGAGGTGGGTATTGAGGTTATCATGACGCGTGAGGATGACAAGGTGCCCGACCGCAAGAAGGAGGACCTGGGTAATCGTGTGGAAGTGATTAACAAGACAAGACCGACGCTTGCACTATGCATTCACCAGAACAGCTACACTTCGCCGGATATCTACGGTGCGCAGGTGTTTTATCATACGAAGACTGCAGAAGCGGAGGATATTGCAACAACGGTTCAGGAATCTCTGCGTGCAATTGATCCGACCAATAAGCGAGAGATAAAAGAGAATGATACATACTACATGTTGAAGTTCTCGGAGGTGCCGACAATTATTGTGGAATGTGGTTTTTTGACGAATCCGACGGAGGCGCAGAAGCTCACTACGGAGGAGTATCAGGATGAGGTCGCTTTTGCAATTTGCGAAGGAATCGTAAAATGGCTAGATAATTAGAAAGATTCGTGTTATAATGAAATTTATGAAAACATTAATCGAGAAAATAGAAAGACATCAGATGGATGATGAGGTCTTGGCTAAGGCAGGCGAAATACTAAAGTGTGGCGGCCTTGTGGCATTTCCGACAGAGACTGTGTATGGACTGGGAGCAAATGCACTTAATGAGGATGCTGCAATGAAAACTTACGCCGCAAAAGGGCGCCCGTCCGACAACCCATTGATTGTTCACATCGCTGATGTAGAGGATTTGCCGATTGTCGCAAGGAATATTTCTGATAAAGCCATGCAGATTATTGAGCGGTTTTGGCCGGGTCCTCTTACACTTATTTTTGAAAAACAGTATATTGTTCCGTTTGGAACTACAGGAGGACTTCATACGGTTGCGGTTCGCATGCCGACGGATGAGATTGCAAGAGCAGTCATTCGGGCAGGAGGAGGATACATTTCGGCACCGAGTGCGAATACATCAGGCAGACCGAGTCCGACCAGTGCACAGCATGTGGCAGATGATTTCGACGGAAAGATTGATATGATTATCGACGGCGGCAATGTGGATATTGGGCTTGAATCCACAATTGTGGATATGACCGTAGAACCACCGATGATATTAAGACCGGGTGCAATTACCAAGGAAATGTTGGAAGAGGTGGTTGGCGAAGTGTCTGTGGATGTGACGCTGCTCGCAGAGGACAGCGGGGAAGCACCGAAGGCGCCGGGCATGAAGTATCGTCACTACGCACCGAAGGCTGAGCTTATCATTGTGGAGGGCGAGACGGACGACGTGATAAAGGCGATTCGCCAGATTGCTTATGAGCAGACACGACTCGGACTCAAGGTTGGAGTGATTGCCACAAGTGAAACAGAGGAATTCTATTCAAATGGTATTGTGAAGAATATTGGAACAAGAAACAACGAGAATTCCATCGCGAAGAATCTTTATCGGGTGCTGCGCGAATTCGACGAAGAGGACGTAAGCTATATTTACAGTGAGTCTTTTTCGGGGGAAGGAATCGGCGATGCGATTATGAACCGTCTGAATAAGGCGGCAGGTCATCAAGTGATACAGGCGACGGATATTACGAAGCTGCAGAAGTACAGAAGAGTACTTTTTGTAAGTCAGAGTGATAACAGTAGGGGCCCGATGGCAGCAGAACTTCTTCGAAACGAAAGTCTTGAACAGGAATATATCATCGGTTCTCGCGGAATGGTGGTTCTGTTTCCAGAGCCTGCGAACCAGAAAGCGGAGGCGATTATGCGAAGCCGTCAGATGACGCTTGCGGAGCATGAGGCAACGCAGCTTTGTGAAACAGATTTGGATGATGATACATTGGTTTTCACGTTTGAAGAAGCACAGAAATGGAAGATTATTTCTGATTATGAAAATGTGAAACATGTGTATACGTTAGGCGAATATATCGATGATGACAGAGTTGTAGGCTCGTCACATGGTCAGCCATTAAATGTATACGGCGAGAATTTTGAACTCTTAAGAGAGTTAATTCATAAATTGGCAGAGAGATTAAATGAGGAGGCACAAAACATATGATAGCAATAGGATGTGACCATGGCGGTTATGAATTAAAATTGGAGATTATCAAATATTTAGAGAAAAAAGGATTGGAATACAAGGATTTTGGATGTAATGGAGAATCCGTGGATTATCCAATCTATGCAAGAAAAGTAGGACAGGCTATTTTAGATGGCGAATGTGAGAAGGGAATCTTAATCTGTGGAACAGGCATCGGAATCTCCATCGCGGCAAACAAGATGAAAGGCATTCGCTGTGCACTTTGCTCAGATTGCTTTTCAGCAGAAGCGACAAGATTGCACAACGACACAAATGTGATTGCACTTGGAGGACGTGTGTTGGGAACAGAATTAGCGATTAAGATTGTAGACACATGGCTGAACACTCCGTTTTCAGGTGACGAGAGACATGCGCGCCGTATCAGCATGATTGAATAAAAAGAGTTATACGGAGGATAAGTTATGTCAAGTAAGAGAAAAGATTACATTTCCTGGGACGAGTATTTTATGGGAGTTGCAATCCTTTCGGGAATGCGTTCAAAAGATCCGAATTCACAGGTTGGATGCTGTATTGTAAGTCAGGACAACAAGATTCTGTCCATGGGTTACAACGGATTCCCTAAAGGATGTTCAGATGATGAATTTCCATGGGACAGAGAGGGCGATGCGCTGGACACCAAATATGTCTATGTGGCACACAGCGAACTCAATGCCATTTTGAATTACAGTGGCGGAAGTCTTGCAGGAGCGAAGCTTTATGTATCGCTGTTTCCTTGCAACGAGTGTGCCAAAGCCATTATTCAGTGTGGCATCAAGGAAGTAATCTATGACAGTGATAAATATGCAGATACACCTGCGACAAAAGCTTCTAAGAGAATGATGGAAGCATCCGGCGTGAAGTACAGACAGTACGAAAGAACCGGAAGAGAGATTAAGTTTACGATTTAGCATGTAAGTAGGGACGCGAATAGCGTCCCTACAACATTTTTGCCTGTTTGAGAAGAAAACGATATTTCTTCCACGCGGCATTGCTCTCGAAGATATAACAGTCAATCAAATCCGGGTCCATCGCATTCTGGAAATTGTAATGTGCATTTTCCATTTGCATCTTCACGCGTTTGATTTCTTCTAACAGTTCTTCGTCTACCGTATCTTTTGGAGGTGTTTTGTGAAATAAATGCATGGTTGCCCTCCTTGATTCATTTTGTCTTTTATATAGTATAGACAGAAATTGGTCCGCATAGACTAGAAAAAAAGGAAAATTTTCATGAAAGACAAATATCAATTTTTGGTAAATTTTATAGTTCGTGCCATTTTGGGCATGGGCATTATTTTTTTCGCAAATCAGTTTTTCGTACATAAGGAAATCGCTGTAGAGGTTGGATTTAACGCGATTTCTTTCTTGGTGTCGGGGTGTCTCGGGCTACCGGGAGTGGCGATGCTCTACGGAATTGTTGCAATGCCCATTTTGTAGAAATTAACCAAAGAAAAACTTTTTTCAAAAAACTACTTTACATTTTTAAGTTACGTGCTTATAATTCAACGTACAAGTTAGTTATTCTAGAATTTTAACTATCAAAAAAGTCCATTTCGGACGAACAATCCAAAGAAAAAATTGAATAAAAAGCGAGGAGGATGCATTTGAACGAGAGAAATCTTGTAATTTGC
>JAZQSP010000121.1:0-1084 GCA_045630205.1 Faecalimonas sp.
TCAAAAACCTGATAAAGTATTAATGTTGGAAGCGGATCCAAAGTTCGGTAAGTTCGAGTTTCGTCCGCTTGAGCCCGGTTTCGGTATTACCGTAGGTAATGCTTTGCGCCGTATTCTTCTTTCTTCATTGGAAGGTTTCGCTATCAATACGATCAAGATTGAAGGCGTAGAACATGAGTTCGCGACTGTACCAGGCGTTAAGGAAGATGTAACCAACATTATCTTGAATTTGAAGCAAGTTCGATTCAAGCAAGTAGTAGAAGAATTCGAGAGCGAAAAGGTAACTATTTCAATCGAGAACTCAAGTGAATTTAAAGCAGGTGATATAAGCAAATATTTGACTGGATTTGAAGTGTTAAATCCTGAATTGGTTATTTGCCATTTAGATTCAAAAGCAACGTTGCAAATGGATATTACAATTAACAAGGGTCGTGGTTATGTTCCAGCTGATGAAAATCGCGAACACTGCACTGATGTTAATGTAATTCCTATTGACTCTATTTACACACCGATACGTAATGTAAAGTATCAGGTAGAAAACTTCCGCGTTGAGCAGAAGACTGACTACGAAAAGCTGGTATTGGAAATTACTACCGATGGTTCCATTCACCCGAAGGATGCGTTGAAGGAAGCAGCTAAGATATTGATTTATCACTTCATGCTCTTCTCAGATGAAAAGATTACTCTTGAAACTTCTGATGTAGATGGTAATGAAGAATTCGATGAAGAAGTATTGCACATGCGCCAGTTGCTTAAGACTAAGCTTGTTGATATGGACCTCTCAGTTCGTGCATTGAACTGCTTGAAGGCTGCTGATGTTGAAACATTGGGCGACCTTGTTCAGTTCAACAAAACTGACCTGTTGAAGTTCAGAAACTTCGGTAAGAAATCGCTCACGGAGCTTGATGATTTGCTCGAGAGTCTGAATCTGTCGTTTGGAACGGATATTTCTAAATATAAATTAGATAAAGAATAAAAAATGAGACATAATAAGAAATTCAATCATTTAGGTCGTACTGCTTCTCATAGAAGCGCTATGTTGGCAAACATGGCTTGCTCTTTGATCAAGCACAAAAGAATCACT
>JAZQSP010000122.1:0-1507 GCA_045630205.1 Faecalimonas sp.
TTTAATCAGGCACCTTTTAACGTATCTTATGAAGTTTAAGACAAGGAATTAAGACATGAGTAATTATCCAACCGACAAATTAACAAGCGTGTTTGCGGTCAATGGTGATAAGAGATTACCACCGGCAACCGCTGCGCTTGCGGGCAGTGGCCGTGCTTCACAGTATGAAGGCTTTAAAATTGAAAACAGTATGCCGTTATCACAGGGCGGTATTCCGCCTTTCCGTGAAGATTTTAACGGCATTTTTAACCTGTTTTCGCAGTTCCTTATGTGGTATCAGCAAGGTGGTGTGATGCAGTATGACAACGGTCTTGATTATGAGGTAAACAATGAAGTTTACTACAATAACGTGAAATACCGCTGTATTCAGGCGAACGGTGTAAGTTCTACCGTTGCCTTACCTTCTGATGCAACATACTGGGAAAGGATACACAATTACGGTGATCCTGTACGCTATGGAGCTGCACAGTCGCTTACAAGTGGTGAACAGTTACAGGCACGTACAAACATCAATGCCGTATCTTCCGCTGATTTTAATTCCTTAGTTGGTGCAAAGTTCAGCACGGATGCAGATTATTTGAACTTACAGGCACAGAATAATGCGATATTGAGTAAATTGCCGTGGTCGTCATTCCCTAACCTTTTTGGCCGTAATGACCCTGCCGTTGTAACTACATTATGGTCGGGTGACATTAACTTAGGTGACATGACTTTGAGTGATGATTTTACGAATTATGATTGCTTAATGTTTATGGGCGGTACGGGTGATTCTAGTCCGGGTTCTTATCCGATGATATATAACTTTGTTCCTGTATGGTTCCTGGAGCAGTGCATAGTCAATCACACATTTATGGGCGTATCCATACCTAGTATTGAGATTTTAAACAGTACGACAAATTGGTGGAGAATCGACTGTAATACATCTACTACTACGGTGCTTAAATGGTACGATGATTGTCACATTCACATGTGGCGAGTTTTCGGTATTCGTTTTACATCGAGTGTAAATCCGCAGCCTGTATAACGTTGCTAGTATTTACAGTTTTGAAAATAATTGAGGGAAAAATATCATGCCTTATACCGACTTTCATTACACGCCTACGGGAACGGGCGTTATCTCAGGAAAAGAAGTTCTTGAACAGACTGAAGATGCTATTAACGACCTCGGTACGCAAATATCGGGTGATGTTCAGACCGCTATTGATACCGCAAACAACGCTTTAAACACTGCAAATACAGCGAGTACTGATGCTCAAAATGCGGTAAATACTGCAAATACCGCATACACCACCGCAACCAATGCACAGAATACCGCAAATACGGCACAGAATACCGCCAGTAACGCTTTAACTGCGGCTCAAAATGCACAGAATGACGTTAACGCATTGGGTAACAGGGTAACTACCGCTGAAAATAATATCACGCAAAATACAAATGCTATTACCGGTCTTACAACACGCATGGGTACTGCGGAAGGTAATGTCACTGCTTTACAGAATGATGTTAT
>JAZQSP010000123.1:0-1082 GCA_045630205.1 Faecalimonas sp.
ATTATTTTTTGATTTGTGGCGGTGCAAGAAACTCGTCTAGTTCAGACTTACTTATTTTAGTGTATTTACCAACCTTGATGCGAGTGATGTTGTGATACTTCACATAGTGATATAGCTGATCACGCGTGAGGTTGAATTTATCCATCGCTTCGGGTATGGTGTAGTATTGAGGTTTCTCAGGCTCGGCAACTCCTTTGGCTATATCAAAATGTTTCTTTGAATAGCACACTGTAATGCCCACTTTTTTCTTCGGAATCACATTTTTGGAGACAAAACTGTAGATGGCCCTGAGTGTCATTCCAAATTTCTCTTGGATCTCAGCCACACTATACCACTCTGTAATATCGGGATTTGGAGCCTTCTTTTCAAAGTAGGCGTCAATGTGCTTTTTACTCCAATAGGTCTTCCCTCTACTGAATGTCTTTGGAATATTATTCTCTTTTGCAACCTTGAATATCCACGATTCCTTTACGCCGTACTTCTCTTTAATCTCAGCAGTAGTGTAGAATTCGGTGATGGGAGTCTTCTCTTTGGGCTTATTGTTTTCGCAGACAGTAATATAGTCGAACATTTTATCTATGTCTGAACGCCTGATTAGTGTCTTGCCATCGAATCTTAGAGCCTTGATCTTTCCATTTCTAATGTACCGATAGATTGATGTCCGACCTACCCCCAAGAATGATGATACTTCAGTAGGTGTTAGAAACTCTTTTTCAGAATGAGGTTTTGCCTCTTCATCAAATTTTAATTGAAACTCCTGTACTCTCTTTTTCCTAACTCTCTCTTTGTAAGCAAGATTTGCACACCTGTGAGAGCAGTACGCAGTAGAGGTCTTGTGTGCGGTAAAAATTACACCACACCACTCACATTTCTTTTGAATGTCGATGTTACTAGCCATTTTCTTCTCTTTTTAGTTCGCCAAATCTGTGTCATCGCGTACCAAAGCGTACCACGACGTACCACGTAATCCACTACCTTTCTAACGTGATTACTCACTGAAAATCATCGCGGTACAAATGAGGTACAAAAATGAGCTGAAAAACGACTATATTAGACCTATATTAGTCATATAGCAAAAAGAA
>JAZQSP010000124.1:0-6845 GCA_045630205.1 Faecalimonas sp.
AATACTACGTTTCCGTCACATTCCTTTGCTTTTAAATTTGCAGCTTCAATCATTTTCTGTGTTTTGCCGCTTCCTTTTTGTCCTGTTAATAAATTTACCATGGGAATCACTCCTTTGTTCTGTAATATGTTTTATTATACACTAGAATTGTAAGAAGAGCAACTAATATCTGATAAAATATTTCTATAAAAAATCGAAGAAAGCATAGTTTAGGGGAGTCAGCTGACTCCCCTGTTTTAATGGCTCTAGAGCTGTTTTAATCTCTATTTCAGCGATGTCACTGTATTGGTCTTCTCACCAATCTTGTACTCCAAAGTAATCTCCTGCCCAACTTCATATTTGATAATATCGATAAAATCAACAACGGCGATATCAAAGATGTCCTCTGAGCCTTCTACCATGATAAAATAATGCGAGTTGCCACCCACAACACCCTGTGCAATCTTCGTAATCGCACCGGTAATTGTGCCTGTCTTGCGGTTATCCTCCACAACCTGAATGCCTTCCTTCTGAAGCAGGTTCTGATACTCAGACTCGCATTCGCTCACGGTATCACCGATTCCAACGACTTGATATTTCTGAACGTTAACCATCGCATATTTCTTTACAAGACCTGCATTGTCCTTGAGTGCGATAAAATATGTCGGTTCACCGCCAATATTGAGGAGTAACGGGAATGTTGCTACATATTTCAGATTCTGCACCTGACCTTCTGCAGAAGCCATCGCAGAAGTCTCTGTCGCACCTTCGATTGCATAGAACTTCGTTTCCATTGTACGCTGATTCATAAGCACGAATCCAACGTTGGACTGGTCACCGCTTACGGATGTAACACCGGTATATACCCACACATCATCATCAATTGCCAGATAGTTGTATCCATCTGTCGTTACAAGACAATCCTTCTGTCCAAGCACGCTATTGATAAATCCATGCTTCAAAGTTCCATAGTAATCAAACAGTGACACCAACAAATCTGCCGAATATGCCCGGTCAATCCATTGCGGAACATCCTTAATATCATAATCTATAGTCTCACCCGTAATCGCATTACAGAGAACCACACGGCCCACTGTCTCACCGCCAAAGAGGCCGATGTTGAACTTCTTCACCGGGCAAACCCAGAATGGTACACCCTCTTCATCCACCTCAAAACTCAACTCATTAAAAATATAAGTCGGGTAATTAAAACGAAGATGTCTGTAAATATTGCGGTTGAAATACTCTGCCGTAGAATATTTAATCCCTTTATCCAGTTTGACAAGTTCCGTCGATTGCGTCGCCATGTCAATCATGATATACGCCGGAATACCCTCTGATTGATTTGTCAACCATTTAATCGGACTGGCGTATTTGAGCGGAGACACACGCACCGGTTTGTCATTGTAGTTAATCTGACTGTAGATTTCATCCACCTCAAACTGAGAAGCCATATCAATCATGCTCCCCATCTTACGATTGCCGAGAAGTGTCGCTGAAGCGCGGTCCAAAAGAGGAATCTGATCGTAAGACAATTCCTCAATATCCTTGGTGAATTCTCCTTCCTTTACAGTAAGCAGCTTCTGGTACTTCTTTGCGTTGACAATCGGCGAAGAAAGCACAGAGCCAATCAAATATACTGCCACCACAAGAAGCAGACAGCCGACTAAGATTTTCACCGTCTTTGACAACTTGATTTCCTCAATCCGAAGTCTTCTTCTCAAGATATAGATCGCAGTCACGACTACAAATAAAAGCATAATAAAGAACCAAAATCCACTTGCATGAATGTTAATTGCCGGCAACGAAATATAATAGTAAATTGCCGCAAACAGAACAAGCGCAACTGCTCCAATCATTTTTATTTTGAAATTCTTCATATAATCCCTCCTAGAATTTTTTTCTCCACAAATTCGGAGAAAGCAATACAATAAACGGGAATATCTCAAGTCTTCCCGCTAACATATCCACACAGAACACAAGCTTTGAAAACACAGAGAAATTCGCAAAATTCTCAACCGGTCCTACTGCAGCAATTCCCGGTCCGATATTATTGATTGTGGTTAATACCGAACTGAATGTAGTAGCAAAATCAAAATTATTGAGTGATATCAATAACACGGAAATGACAAATACGATTACATAAGCTATAAAATATACGTAAACACCTTGAATCGTCTCCTCTTTCACCTTTTTCCCGTTTATTTTAACAATATTGACGGATTTCGGATGAATTAATCGTTTCAATTCTCGTTTGACACACTTAAAAGCAATCATGATACGAGACACCTTCATTCCTCCGCCGGTAGAGCCCGCGCAAGCACCGACAATCATGAGACATAGCAATATACATTTCGAAAACTCCGGCCACAGATTAAAGTCCGCAGTAGCAAAACCGGTCGTCGTAATCACGGCTGAGACCTGGAATATCGCATAGCGAAATGCCTTTAACGGCTTCTCGTAAATGCTTAAAATATTGATTGTGATAAGCGCTGCAGCACCAAAAATAATACCCAGATATGCTCTCACTTCCTCGTTCTTAAAGACATCTTTTACCTTCTTTAACAACAAGAAATAGTACATATTAAAGTTGATTCCAAACAGAATCATAAATGTAGTGATTACACCGTCAATATAAACACTGTCATAGTATGCCACACTGTTATTGCGGTTGTTAAATCCACCGGTTCCCGCAGTACTGAATGCATGAATGATACTGTCATATATTCCCATACCGCCTGCCAGCAGGAAAATGACTTCTGCAATCGTAAGTATCAGATACATGCCGTATAAAATCTTTGCAGTATCTCTCGCCTTCGGAACCAGTTTATCCGTCTCCGGCCCCGGAACCTCTGCTCTCATCAGATGCATCGAGTTCTTATCTTCCAAAGAGACAATAACCATAACAAATACAAGCACGCCCATACCGCCAATCCAGTGCGTAAAACACCGCCAGAAATTCATTCCCTTCGGCATAGATGCAATATCTCTCAGAATGGTAGAGCCGGTGGTTGTAAAACCGGATACCGTTTCAAAAAATGCATCTACATAAGAAGGAATTGCTCCCGAAAACCAAAACGGGAATGCACCGAATATGGACCATAGAATCCACGCGCATGCAATAATGATAAAACCATCTCTTCCGTAAATCGTAGCATCCTTCGGTTTTTTCATTCCAAACACAAGATAGATAGCTGCAAGTATCGCACTCGTTATAAGGAAATATTTCCATCCATCCTCGTTATAAAGCCAGGACACAAATGCCGGTATCAGAAGAACCAGTGCTTCCACACCAAGCATCTTTCCTAATATATACGTTGTCATTCTATTATTCATAGTTCATCCTCTATTCCAAAATATCCGTGATATCCTGAATCCTTCTTGATTTCGTTACAATAACAACGGTATCTCCCGCCTGAATGCAGTCGTTACCACTCGGAATGATAATCTTACGATTACGTCCTATACATGCGATTAGATTGTTCGTCTTTATCTTCAAATCTTTTAATGGAACATTCGTGTAGTTCGTCTCCTGCTTCACAACAAATTCAAGCGCTTCCACGCGATCATCTACCAGGCGATACATCGCTTCAACATTCGCACTTGCAAGAGAATTCTGTCTCGCACGAACATAGCTGAAAATAGCGTCTGCAGTGGCCGTCTTAGCAGAAACGATACTGTCCAGTCCCAGACCATCGACCATCTGCGCGCGCGAGTCTTCATTAACCTTGGCAACAATCTTGTGTACACCCTCTCGCTTTGCAAAAAGTCCCATAATAATATTTTCCTCATCCATACTGGTAAGAGCAATCACTGCATCTGCCTCACGAACACCTTCCTCCAAAAGAAGGTCATGGTCTGTCGCATCTCCTCGAATCACCGTCGCTTCCGGCAATTGTTCACACAGGAATTCACATTTATCCTGCTTGATTTCGATAATCTTCACCTGCATTCCCATCGTACAGAGGTTGCGAGCCAAATAATATCCAACTCGTCCTCCTCCACAGATAAGAACATTTTTCACACGCTTCTTGCGATCGCCGATGCGGTCAAAAAACTGTTCAATCTCCTTGTGACTTGCAGCGATATGCAATTTGTCTCCTGCCCGAATCACAAACTCACCATCCGGAATAAAGACGTCCTGCCCTCTCTGCACGGCGCAAACCAAAACCTTAATCTGGAACTTCGTATAGATATCAGCTAATTTGTTTCCATCCAGAGGATTCCCCTCTCTAACCGGGAATTCCACAAGTTCCAGTCTTCCCTTTACAAATGTCTCAACCTTACTTGCCGCCGGAAAAATAAGATTCCTTGCAATCTCATTTGCAACTGCATATTCCGGATTGACAACCATGCTAAGATGTAAGTCTTCCTTCAAAATATCAATCTGCTTGTAATAGATTGGATTACGAACACGCGCAATCGTGTGCTTTGCGCCAAGTCGTCTTGCAATCAGGCAGCTGAGCATATTCAGTTCATCCGTGGATGCACATGCAATCACAAGGTCCGCATTTTTAACACCTGCTTCTTCTTGAACCGCAGCGCTGACACCGTCACCCGAAAAACAGCTGATATCCAGATTGTTAATTGCATTCTTTAACTTCTCTTCATTATTATCAATTAAAACCACATCATAATCATCTTCTGATAAATGCTTTGCAAGCTTATAGCCCACTTTTCCATCACCAATAATTACAATCTTCATTTCTCAATCCCTCATCTGTCACTTATTTATAATAATATAACAAGAATTATAGCACTTTTGCAGAAAAAAACAAGGGCATGATTACCATGCCCTTGCACTTGCGGAATCCGTCACCCACCCTACAGTGTCCGGATTGTGAATATATTATGCTTCCTCAGCTGCTCTCTTTGCAATCTCTTTTTCCTGAATATCTGAAGGTGCCTGCTCATAGCGAACAAATTCATACTCATAAGTTCCTCTACCACCTGTCATAGAACGAAGAACTGTACAGTATCCGAATACACCGGTCATTGGAATATCAGCTTCAACAATCTGATTGCCGCCTGCGATAGGTGTCATACCGAGTACACGGCCGCGACGTTTGTTAAGGTCACCCATAACATCACCTGTGAATTCATCAGGTACAGTAACCTTGATGTTAGCGATAGGTTCCAGAAGAACCGGACTTGCTTCCATAAAGCCCTTCTTGAATGCCTGAATCGTAGCAGTCTTGAATGCCATTTCCGAAGAATCTACCGGATGGTAAGAACCATCGTATAATACCGCCTTCACACCAACTACAGGATATCCTGCCAAAGGCCCCTTCACAACAGACTCCTGAAGACCCTTTTCCACTGCCGGGAAGTAGTTCTTCGGAACTGCTCCACCAACAACGATTTGTTCAAATACGAATGGATTCTCAAGGTCGCCTGAAGGCTCAAATGTCATCTTAACGTGACCATATTGTCCATGTCCGCCTGACTGTTTCTTATATTTTGTATCAACGTCAGATTTCTTACGTAACGTCTCACGGAATGCAACCTTCGGTGTCTCAAGTTCAACATCAACTTTGTAACGGCTTGCAAGCTTGCTCACCACGATTTCAAGATGCTGGTCGCCCATACCATAGAGAAGAGACTGGCGGTTCTCACTGTCATTGACAACTTTAAGTGTTACATCTTCTGCACACATCTTAGCAAGTGCCTGAGAAACCTTATCCTCATCGCCTTTTGCCTTTACAACATATTTCATATATGTATATGGTACAGAGTACTCTGTCTTACCAAACATAACCTGTGTATTCTTGGTAGAGAGTGAATCACCTGTCTTCACGTCAGAAAGCTTCGCAACCGCACCGATATCACCTGCATGAAGTTCCGAAACCTCTACCGGTTTGTTACCAATCATCGTATATAATTTGCCGAGCTTCTCTTCTGTATCATTCGATGTATTAAAGAGAACGTCGTCGCCCTTAAGTACACCTGAGCAAACCTTAATAAATGAGTATTTACCGATGAATGGGTCAACCATTGTCTTAAATACATAAGCACTCTTAGATTTCGAGAAGTCATAGTTCGCTTCAAAAATCTCATTTGTCTTACGGTTAATACCTGCGCACGATTTCTTGTCAGGACTTGGGAAGAAACGAACGATGTCAGATAAAAGGTTAGCAACACCCTGAGCCTCTGTGTTAGAACCCATAGCTACAGGAACAATACTTCCATCTGTCACAGACATACGCATTGCTGCACGAATCTCTTCCACCGAGAATTCTTCGCCTGCAAAATATCTGTCCATAAAGTCTTCACTTGTCTCAGCAACTGCTTCCATCAACGCATCACGGCAAATCTGAAGGTTTGGCAGACAGTAGTCAGGAATATCACATTCCTCTCTCTGACCGATACCTGTATATCTTCTACCTGCATTTTTGATAACGTTAACGTAACCAACTAATTTCTCATTCTCACGAATCGGTTGGAAATGAGGTGCAATCTTCTTACCATATTTCGCTGTCAAATCTTCAACAACCTGACGGAAAGATGCATCATCCACATCCATCTCTGTTACGTAAACCATTCTTGGCAGCTTATACTTGTCACATAATTCCCAAGCCTTCTCTGTTCCAACTTCTACACCCGCTTTACCGGAAACAACGATAACAGCTGCATCCGCTGCGCTGACTGCTTCCTCCACTTCACCTACGAAGTCAAAGTAACCAGGTGTGTCAAGCACATTGATTTTCGCTTTTTCCCACTCGATCGGGATTAAACTTGTACTAATTGAAAATTCACGTTTCTGTTCCTCTTTATCAAAATCACTTGTCGTGTTGTGATCTGCAATCTTGCCCATTCTGTTCGTTGCGCCTGAAACATATAACATGGCTTCAACCAAACTAGTCTTT
>JAZQSP010000125.1:0-3005 GCA_045630205.1 Faecalimonas sp.
AACAGGACTTTTCAGATATATGAATGAGGCAGAGGATAAGACAGTCACAGCAAGCGCAGTTATCGAAAACGTGTGTGAACTTGATAAGAATAGTGAACTTGCTAATCTCATACTGGAAATGTATGAACTTATCAAAGCTGGCAAGTCATTTGGAGAGATTCGTAGAATCGCAGATAAGAAAGTTGCAGAAAAAATGGAAAATGTAATATAATGAAGTAATTACGAGAGTGAGAAATAAGATAGGGATGGATGATAAAATCATCCATCCCTATTATTTCTTTTGGAATTTTTAAATTGCTTTTGCGTTTGCAAGAAGATATCTCTCAGCCTCTGCATTCCAGAGTCCGTTGTGTTTTTTCACAATCTTGTCAAGTTCTGCAAATAATGGGTCTGTTTCACCTAATTTCTCGAAATCATTGATTGCTGTAAGTGGCATAGAAATGTGTGTATATACCAATTTCTTTCCACCCGGAATAGATGGCAGGTTCAATGTTGTGTCAATAACACAATCCAATCCACCGATGTGTGTTACCATTCCAGAAGGATTGAGACGTCCTGCACCGATCATTTCAAGAGCTTCCATAAGGTCATCATTGTTACCACCTGAATTACCTGCTACGTGTGTGAACAGATAATGTACGTTGTAGAAGTTAAACATTGCTTCAAATTCTGTATTAGAAGGACCTGCAAAGAAGTTGAGGCATCCATCAAATCCAAGAATCTTGCTTGCCTGTTCAACAACCGGACGAACCGGTGCAAATACATATACATCGTCATATCCGTCTCCACCTGAAAGTTCACGAAGTTTTGCAACTGCATCACCTTCTGATGTGTTCAAGTAGATAAGTTCTACTCCGTTTGCTTTTGCTTCTTCTACTGTGTAGATAGATGCAGCTCTTTCAAGACGAGCACTGTCAATATCAGTTACAACCAAGAGAGATGGTTTTCTGTCGCAGTGGATAGCATAGTCAATTGCTCCAAGTCCCATAGGACCAACACCTGCTAACAGAGCACATTTTCCACCTTCTTTGATTCCCATGTGATGAACATATTTACCTGCTTCTGTATGGTAGTTTACATGGTAACCTCCGATGATACAGCTAACCGGCTCTGCGAGAGAACCTGAGAAGAATGCTTCACCATTGTAGTGGAGAAGACAGTTGTGTTCCATAACTGTAGCAGGAATTACAACATATGTAGCACTACCACCAATGTATTTGAATGAATATCCAGGAGCGGCATATACATTCTCTTCTGCATTGATTGCAGGTTGAATTGCGAATTTCTCGCCTGCTTTAAATTCGTTTGCCCATTTGCTACCTACTTTTAAGATCGTACCACAGAATTCATGTCCGATGATGGTTGGATTCTCTGCGATATCTTCCGGAACTCTCTTGTGAGCAGAACCTTGAATGGCTGCTTTGTATGATGACATACAGATACTGTCTGAGACAATCTCTGCCAGAATCTCATCATCTTTGATTTCCGGTAATTCAAATTCTTCCAGTCTTAAATCATTTACTCCATAGAGTCTTACTGCTTTTGTTTTCATAATTTTTTACTCCTTATTTTTTCCACAAGCAGAGAAGTATGCGATTCGCTCTTCAATGCTTGGGTATTTTTTAATTGTTGCTTCTGTGAACATTCCTTGCTCTATATCTTTGGTTGCTTCTTTTTCATGACCGATTAACGTCCATGTAGCTGTGATTAGATGCTGGAATGGTTCTTCCTTAATTTTATCATTTACAAATGCTTGTCTAGGTGAGTTAATATCCTCGCCGCTGATTTGGAACAAATCATTAGCCTCGCAGAGCTTCATAAGTCGTTCTAACTGAGGTAATGTATTACGAGAAGGCATATAGGCAACGGAATTGAAGCCTAATTCTTTCACATAAGGAATCAAATCATCCAAGAAATCATCTTCAAACTTCTGGGCTTTCTTGTCGCCTGTTACACTGTCACCAACATCACCGAGGTAAGCGTAAGCACTTACGGCTCCGAATTCCTTCACTGCCGCAAGGAAATCTTTTACGTCCGGACACTCATCCGTAGCATCGATATAAATCTTTTCTACCAGTGAACCCTTCAGAATACCAAGCAAGTCATATTCATAATGTGAGTATTCCAAATCCAACATTTGCTTGATTTGTTTGTCACTTAATTCAAGTCCAAACTTATCTGTAAGGAAGTCAACGACTTTCTGTCCTTTGCCGCAAAGCTCTACGATTTTGATTGCGAGTCCATAAAGAAGATGTCTTTCTGTTACGGAGCCGCCTTCCTCCCAATTAGAGAGAGGAACAATATCTTTTTCAAAATCAAGAGTAATTCCTGAACTTTGAATCAGTTGGTTGATGTTGTCAATCATTTTTTTGTTTCGTTCATTTCTTGCCAATCGGTAAGGTTTCATGAATTCAGCCACCTTATCGATGCTTTGGTGTGGAATTCCGTGAGCCAGAACATAAGCACATGCATTCTGGTCAGGATTGTTGAGTCTTCTGTCGCCAAATGGTGTATTCTTAAAGGAAACTCTGCATTCCATACCGATTGTGGTAATCATGCCGATAATCTTGCCTGCCTCAACGAATTCTCTGCATCCACCTACGCTGTCGTGGTCTACGATACCTGCTGTTGTAAGACCATTGACCCAAGCCATGTATACAGCCTTTGTAGGAGAGTAAGGAGAGAAGGAGTAGGTAGTGTGGATATGACTGTTCACATATCCACCGTCCTCCGGTATCGGAAGAACACCACTTTTGTGAAGGGCAACCAGTTCTTTTAAGTTTGCCAATCGCCTTTCCTTTGTAGGGGCATTTAAGCCGTTTAATAATTCTTCTGTTTTCACAAGTCGTCCCTTTCTACTTCAACATTTCCTGTCCGCCTGTTACAGGTACTGCCTGTCCGGTTTCATACTTTTGCTCAATGAGGTAAAGGATTGCAACAACGACATCCGCTTCGCGGCAGCCGCGATTCATTGGTACCTTAGACTCATAGAATCTCTTTACATC